>NZ_SJWW01000025.1:0-12934 GCF_004352745.1 Streptococcus sp. KCJ4932
ATTTTATACCACTAGCGTCTCCGATAAAATATTGTCTAATCTTATCTTCTATAAATTTTTCATCTTCAGGATAAGGTTCTGATCTAATTTTTGTTCTAATTAAAAAATCAATTATTTTAGCAATATCTTCTTCAACAGATAATTCTAAATATTGAACATAATTACTCAATAATTTTTTCATTTCAGATGAATTTTCAACCTGAAATTTAATAAAAGACTGATTATCATCGTTTGTCTGTGCTCTATATATTAAATCAGATAAATTAGTAAATGGAAGAGGGCTAACCAATGAAACAGTATTTGTGCTATCCCTTTCTAAATGCTCTTTCCAATTTTTTAGAATTCCTTTTTGATTTAAATCAGATAATGTCCAATACTCTTTGCTCCCATTACGCCCTTTACATTGCTGTGCCTCTTTTTTTCCATCTTTATATCTTATCCATATATCAACTCCATGTTCTTCTTCACCAATTGGTTCAATTTTAATTGCATCAATTTCTTCAGCGACAATATCAATTATTTTTAAAACAATCCAATTGAATTCGTATCTATTACCTAGTTTATCTGCTCTCCCACCTGATTCATAGGGCATAGTTTCACCTCTTTATTTTTTATTTATATTATACCAAAACCCCACTTCAACTGTTAGTTGAAGTGGGGTGTGTTTGATTGTGATACTCTTTGAAAAGTAGGTATCTATGAAAAAGAAAGTTAACTAGGATTATTTATAGTATAGATTTCCTTACTTAAGGCAATCTTAACGAATCCTTGTAGAAAACTTAACTTATTTCACCAATTTTTTCATGTCTTCAATACGAGCGACTGTTGCGTCGTATTTAGCTTGATAGTCAACTTGTTTGTCACGTTCTTTTTGGACAACTTCTGGTTTAGCGTTAGCAACGAATTTTTCGTTACCAAGTTTGCGTGCAACCATATCCAATTCTTTTTGCCATTTAGCAAGTTCTTTGTCAAGACGTGCCAATTCTTCTTCAACGTTAAGAAGGTCAGCAAGTGGCAAGAAGATTTCAGCACCAGTGATAACGCTAGACATTGCCAATTCTGGAGCTTCGATATCAGAAGAAATTTCAAGTTTTTCAGGGTTTGTGAAACGTTTGATGTAGTTCACATTGCTGTTAAAGAAGTCTTCCAATTCTTTGTCGCTTGTCTTAACAAGAAGTGTGATTGGTTTGCTTGGTGCAACGTTCACTTCGCTACGTGCGTTACGAACGGCACGGATAAGGTCTTTAAGACTTTCAACACCTTTGTGCGCAGCTTCATTTTCAAATGCTGGGTTAACAGTTGGGTATTCAGCTGTTACAATTGAACCTTCAGAAATTTGTTCAAAGATTTCTTCAGTTACGAATGGCATGATTGGGTGAAGCAAACGAAGGATTTTATCAAGTGTGTAAAGAAGAACTGAACGAGTGATAACTTTTTCGTCTTCATTGTCGCTATAAAGAACTTCTTTAGTCAACTCAACGTACCAGTCAGCAAATTCATCCCAGATGAAGTTGTAAAGAATGTGACCAGCAACACCAAATTCAAATTTATCAAAGTTTTCAGTGACTTTAGCGATTGTTTCATTCAAGTTGTGAAGGATCCAACGGTCAGTAACGTTACCAGCTGTTCCAGCGGCAACTTTTTCAACGTTAGCGCTAGCTTGTTCAAGTGTAAGATCTTCATTGTTCATCAAAATGTAACGAGAAATGTTCCAGATTTTGTTAATGAAGTTCCAAGCAGCATCCATTTTTTCGTAAGAGAAACGAACGTCTTGACCTGGTGCAGAACCATTTGACAAGAACCAACGAAGGGCGTCAGCACCGTATTTTTCGATAACGTCCATTGGGTCAATACCGTTACCAAGTGATTTAGACATTTTACGTCCTTGTTCGTCACGGATAAGACCGTGGATAAGCACGTTTTCAAATGGACGACGTCCTGTGAATTCCAATGATTGGAAAATCATACGTGATACCCAGAAGAAGATGATATCGTAACCAGTTACCAATGTTGAAGTTGGGAAGTAGCGTTTGAAGTCTTCTGCTTCTGTGTCAGGCCAACCCATTGTTGAGAATGGCCATAGCGCTGAACTGAACCAAGTATCAAGAACGTCTTCGTCTTGAGTCCATCCGTCACCTTCTGGAGCTTCTTCACCGACGTACATTTCACCTTCAGCATTATACCATGCTGGGATTTGGTGACCCCACCATAATTGACGAGAAATAACCCAGTCGTGAACATTTTCCATCCATTGAAGGAAAGTATCGTTGAAACGTGGTGGGTAGAATTTCACTTCGTCATCAGTGTCTTGGTTAGCAATGGCATTTTTAGCCAATTGGTCCATTTTAACGAACCATTGTGTTGACAAACGTGGTTCAACTGGCACACCAGTACGTTCTGAGTGACCAACGCTGTGAACCATTTTTTCGATTTCAACAAGCGCACCGATTTCTTCCAATTTTTTAACGACAGCTTTACGTGCTTCAAAACGATCCATACCAGCAAATTCACCAGCAAGTTCGTTCATTGTACCATCGTCGTTCATAACGTTGATTTGTGGCAAGTTGTGACGTTGACCAACTAGGAAGTCGTTAGGGTCATGTGCAGGAGTGATTTTAACCACACCAGTACCGAATTCTGGGTCAGCGTGTTCATCACCAACGATTGGAATAGCCTTGTTAACGATTGGAAGGATAACATTTTTACCAATCAAATCTTTGTAACGGTCGTCATTTGGGTTAACCGCAACGGCAACGTCACCAAACATTGTTTCAGGACGAGTTGTTGCCACTTCAAGGCTACGTGAACCATCTTCCAACATGTAGTTCATGTGGTAGAATGCACCTTCGACATCTTTGTGGATAACTTCGATATCAGAAAGAGCTGTACGAGCTTTTGGATCCCAGTTGATGATAAATTCACCACGGTAAATCCAACCTTTTTTGTAAAGTTGAACAAAGACTTTACGAACTGCTTTTGACAAACCTTCGTCAAGGGTGAAACGTTCACGTGAGTAATCTACAGAGATACCCATTTTACCCCATTGTTGTTTGATTGTTGATGCGTATTCATCTTTCCATTCCCAAACTTTATCAAGGAATTTTTCACGACCAAGGTCGTAACGTGAAATACCATCTTCAGCAAGACGTGCTTCAACTTTTGCTTGTGTTGCGATACCAGCGTGGTCCATACCTGGTAACCACAAAGTATCAAAACCTTGCATACGTTTTTGACGGATAATAATATCTTGCAAAGTTGTATCCCAAGCGTGACCAAGGTGAAGTTTACCTGTAACGTTTGGTGGTGGAATAACGATTGAATACGGATGTGCTTTCTTATCGCCTGAAGGCTTGAAAACATCCTCATCTAACCATTTTTGATAACGCCCAGCTTCAACTTCAGCTGGGTTATATTTTGGTGAAAGTTCTTTTGACATAATGTGTCCTTTCTACATTTTTTCAATAAGTCAATCAATTCAATTTATCAGGTGCTGCTGACAGCCTCTCCCACTCACTTTTTAACAATCCGTAACGCAGTAAATCGCAACGTTTTCCTTGTGCGTCTTTACGGTCACGGATACGTGATTCTAAAGTGAAACCAAGCTTTTCAGCAATACGCTGGCTAGCTTTGTTGTAACTATAACACTCAATTTCGATTTTATGGAGGCCTACCAGATTAAAACCAACTTCTAAAAGCGCATGCGCAGCTTCTGACATAATACCTTGTCCCCAATAATCTGGATGAAGAAGATAACCCATTTCAAAAACATCATCAGCATGGCGGTGATTGAAATCAACCGAGCCGATAACTCTATTAGAGCCTTTGGGACAAATACCATATCCAGCTGGAATCTTCTGTTCACTCCAACGTTTAGGCATAATATTATCTAAGTAATTCTCCTCTTCTGCCACATTCTTAACAGGCGGAAAACCAGCTGGCCAAGTCACTTCTGGCAAACTGGCATAATCAAAAATATCTTTAGCGTCTGATACTAAACGCTGACGCAAGTAAAGACGTTCTGTCTCTACCTCAGGAAGTTTATTGTCGTTTATCTGACCTAGTATCTTAATCATGGCAATTCCTCCACTCTAGGATAAAAAAATCGCCCCAGTCTTTCGACAGGGACGAACTTTTATAAATCCGCGGTACCACCCACATTCGAGTGACTAGCACTCGCAACTTTGTTATTCAGTTACAACCTTCAGCAACCAGCCTCGACATTTGTGCGGATTTCTCAGCGCCACCGCTTTCTGTAACAAATGGTCTTCAAGACACCTCTGAATGTTTTTATTTTAACAGATTTGGTCAGCTAACGCAAATGGATTAAGCTTTGAAAGCTACGCCATTTTCTTTAAGTTTGTTAACTGTTGCTGGACCAATTCCTTTAAAGGCCAAAACTTCTTTTTCTGTGTAATTTTGGAAATCAGATACTGATTTAATTCCTTCATTGTAAAGTGTTTCAACAAGTTTTGGTCGAATGCCTTCTACGGCAGAAATCGCTGAAAATTCTTCCAAACTAAGAGTTGCTTTTGAAACAACGTTAGCAGCAGCCTTAACAGTTGAAGTTGCAGCTGTTTTGATGATACCTGCACGTTTTAATTTCAATAAGTACTCTTTTTTTCGATTCTTTTTCTTTGCCATTTTAGTAATTTCTCTCCCCTAAAAGATTATCTGGTAATTCGTGGAAACCTTTGCCGGCTTTATAATTAGCAAATTTGCCTTGGATATAACGGTAAGCATCAAGTTTGCTTTCGTAACGGATGTAAGCATCAGCAGCACGTTCATCCTTATCTTCTTCCACAATCTTACGGCTGGCTTCCATTGCCATTTCATTAACTGTAATTTGTGAATCAACCCAAGCTTCAAATTCTTTTAAAAATTCTTGTTCGTAAGTCATAAATACCTCTCGTCTGATTTCCTAGGTCATATTATAACACAAACCTTGAAAAAATGAGAGCCTTGTAAAGGATTTGTAACATGATTTCCATGAATCCCCTTCCTTTTTTAGAAATTTTTCTGAAAATAAGTTCAGATGAGGCTAAAAACGAGTCATTCAGCTTTTTTCTCACATAAACTTGTCTTTTTCTACTATTTAAAGTAGAATATTAAAAATATTTCGACAAACTTTATAAAGGAGATGCATTATGATTCTATCGCAATTTGACCCAGAAAAAAGAGCCATCATCAATCCCAGCGATATCGTGGCAAGTCTTCCTCAATTTCCAAAAACAGTTGTGACCTGCTTTGCAAGAGCAACCTTTGCTAGAATTTTAGCCGAAGTTCCTCATCGTCAGATTGCTAAAACAAGTATGGCTAATCTCGAAATTCCAATTTATGAGCTTGACTTTCAAGGAGAAAAAATCGGCTTTTTTAACTCCTACGTTGGGGCAAGTAGCTGCGTTGCCGTCTTAGAAGATATCATTGCCATGGGAGCAGAAAATCTCCTTGTCTTTGGAACTTGTGGCGTCCTTGATAATAGCATTAAAGAAACCTCAATTATCATTCCAAGCTCTGCTATTCGCGACGAAGGAACAAGCTATCACTATGCTCCTGCTACTAATGAAATTGCTCTTAATCCCACTTATCGTGAACAGTTTAAAAACTTTCTTAGTCATCAAAACATCTCTTATACTGAAGGCAAAGTCTGGTCGACAGATGGTATTTACCGTGAAACACAAAGTAAAATGCTAGCTAGAAAGGCACAAGGTGCTATCGCTGTTGACATGGAATGCTCTGCTATTGTCGCACTGGCTAATTTTAGACAGATTAATCATTTTCAGTTTTTCTATTCTGCCGACAACCTTGACGCTGAAGAATGGGACCCGCGTAGCCTTGCAAATGACGCTGACCTTGAAAGAAAAGACCGCATCGCTAGTATCGCCTTACACTTTGCCACCCAAGTCTTCAAATAAGCTCAAAAACTCTCAGCTTTTTTAGCTGAGAGTTTTTAAAAATTTTTTGCTTACGCTAAAAGCCTGATTTTTAGCCATCTTTGACTTTTTAGTCAAAAATAATTGAGTTTTTGCTCTTGTCAAACACAAAATATAGTGCTACTATTTTATCCGGGCACAAGATATTGTGCTTAAATCATTTATTATGACAAATACAAGGCCTTGACTTTGTCACATATAGATACTCTACTGGGAAAGGAGGACTTGTTTCACCTATTTCCAAACCATAATAACTCACCAAACATACATTTACTAACCTTACTCTAGACAGATAGTTTTGCTATCAAAATACATTTTACACATTACATTTTTAAACAAATACTACAGAATTAGCATACTGGAGGTGCATTACCATCGTGATTATTCTAGCAGGAATGATAGGAGTCGGAAAAACTACCTACACTTCTCTCTTAGCCAAAGAACTTGGCACAACAGCATTCTTTGAACCTGTTGACAATAACCCAATTTTAGATAAATACTATGAAGACCCAGAAAAATACGGGTTTGCTTTACAAATTTACTTCTTGAACAAACGCTTCAAATCAATCAAAGAAGCTTACGAAGCAGACAACAATGTCTTAGACCGCTCAATCTACGAAGATGCTTTATTTACTTACATTAATACCCTTCAAGGAAGCATCAGCGATCAAGAATATAATATCTACTTGGAATTGCTAGACAACATGATGGAGGAAATTGACGGACTTCCTAAAAAAGCTCCTGATTTGCTAATCTACCTCGAAGGTAGTTTTGACCACATCATGAACAACATCAAAAAACGTGGACGTGATTTTGAACAACCAGATGACGAAAATGGTCTAACAGATTACTACAAACTCCTTCACAAGCACTACACAAAATGGTATGAAGATTACCAATACAGTCCAAAAATGAAAATTAACACTGACAACCTCGATGTTACAAAAGCTGAGGACTGGGATAAAGTGTACAAAATGATCCGTCAAGAAATGAAATCAATTGGAATTGGAGATTAACATTTTTTGAAAAAAGAACTTTCACTTAAAGAATCATTTAACAACGCTTGGAATCGTTTTGACTTAAAAGAAAAGATTTTCGTAATCTTTGCCTTCTTAGTCTCTCTCGGATTTACCCTATACGGGATGATTCCGACACTCTTTTCAGGAGACCTTAACATCTTACATGTCCTCTCAATTATCATGTCGATCTTTGGTTTTATTGGGACATGGACACTAGCGATTCAATGGCAACACACCTTTAAAGCAAATGGTGTTCAAAATGTTGCTGGTATCTTAGTCGCTGGTATTCAAGGTGTTTACGGTGAAATGTTCAAAAGTTGCTACTACCTTGCAACCGAATTTATCGGACACTATAACTGGAAAAAACGCCGCAATGACGACGGTGAGTTAGTCGTTGATAAAAAATTCAGTCTAAAAGACGTGCTTATCGCTGTCTTCTTCTGGACATTTGGCTTAGGATTTATTTCTTATTGGATGGGCGGACAAAAAATCGTCCTAGATGCCATCACAAATGGGCTTTCCTTTACTGCCCAACAACGTCAAGTAAAAGGACACCTTGATGGCTACTACATTTGGCTAGTTGTTGATTTGCTAAGCTTTATCCTTTACCTATCTATCGGAAACCCAATCGTTGCCTTTAGTTACCTAGGTATGGTGGCACAAGGTTTCGTAGGTATTATTATCTGGAAGAAGAGTCAAGGACAAGAAAGTCTTGCTCAAGAAGCTGTTGCTGAATAAAAATAGAAAACTCTGAGACTACGTCTCAGAGTTTTTTTATAATCTCATGAATTGATTTGACCGGTGCAACATCTGCTCCATGCTTACCCAACATTTTTTCCATCCAAATCATGTCATACCATCGGTTGAATTTATAACCCGAATCATGAAATTTTCCCACCAATTGATACCCGAGAGCACGATGGAACTTCTCACTTCCATTTGTCAGATAAGCATCTTCAACATCAGTTGACGCAATACAAGCATTAAGATTAAGGATACCCATTTGGGTTAAATAATCCTCTAATTTGCCATAAATCTGACGTCCAACACCCTTACCACGCGCAGCTTTATCCAGATAAACTGTCGCTTCTGCTGACCAGGCATAAGCAGCTCTAGGATGGAATTTAGAAGCATAAGCATAACCTAGAATCTTGCCATCTTCTTCTGCCACAAGATAAGGATAAAAAGCCATGATTGAGCGCATACGGCCCGTAAATTCCTCTAAAGTCGGCACATCATATTCAAAAGTAATAGCTGTTTCTTCAACATAATAACGATAAATATCAAGCAGAGCTTTTGCATCATCTAAACTTGCCAAACGAATCGTAATGGCCATTCTCACAAGTCCTCCAAAAATAATCAATAATTTAGTATAACGATAAAGTAGCCCAGTGTCAAAATAAACATAACACCACTTGTCAAATTCACGATTATTAAAAAACGCAAGGAGCCCCTTACGTTTCATCATTTTCTTATTTCTTGACTAACTTAACAACTGCTTCAGTTCTTGCTGTATGCGGAAACATATCCACCGACTGAATGTAATGAACATCGTAAACTTTACTTAATTTAACCAAATCACGAGCTAAAGTCGCCGTATTACATGACACATAAACCATTTTAGCAGGTTGATATTTCAAAATAGTATCCAAGAGTTTATCATCAAGTCCCGTACGAGGTGGGTCAACAATCAAAGCATCCGCCCGATAGCCTTCCTTGTACCACTTAGGAATAATATCTTCTGCGCGACCAGCTTCGTAATAAGTATTATCAAAGCCCATACGCTGTGCATTTTTCTTAGCATCCTCGATAGCTTCAGGAATGATATCCATCCCACGAACACTCTTAACTTTACCTGCAAAAGCAAAACCAATTGTTCCGACACCACAATAAGCATCGATAACATGGTCATCTTCTGTCACATCAAGCGCAGCCACAGCCTGACTATACAAGACCTGTGTTTGCTCAGGATTCAACTGATAAAAAGCACGAGGCGAAAGACTGAAATGATAATCCAAAACCTCTTCTGAAATATCAGCATCGCCCCAGATAACCTCTGTTTTTCCGCCGTAAATCTCACTTGATTTTGAACGGTTAAAGTTGACAGCAATTCCCTTAATAGCTTCAAATTCAGCCGTTAATTGCTTAATAAGCGGTGCTAAAAAGACATCTCGACTAGTAATAAAGATAATCTGAACTTGTCCAGTAGCTTTTGCTTTACGAATCATTACTGTTCGAATACCAGCTACCTTGCGCTCATCATAAATTGGAATATGATGTTTTTCTAGCAATTCTGCCACACGATTAATAATAGCTTGCGTTAATTCATCTTGAACAAAACAATCCTTGATATCGACCAAGCGGTGACTGCCTTCTTCAAAAAGTCCCGCCTTAACATTTCCTTTAAAAGAACGTGTTTGGAACTGTAATTTGGCACGGTAATGATACGGTACTCCCATTCCAAGTGTGTGCCTAATTTCATAATTTTCATAACCAGCAGGTTTGAATTTTTTCAAAGTTTGACCAATCAAATCATCCTTAAACTCTAACTGCTTATCATAACGTAGGTGCATAATCTGACAGCCACCGCATTTTTGATAAATGGGACATTTCGGTTCCACACGAAACTTAGATTTCTTATTGATTGTCAAAAGTCTTGCCTGAGCAAAATTACGCTTAACCGCCGTAATCTGACAAAAAATATCTTCCCCCTTCAAAGCACCTGGAACAAAGACTAAAGTCTTCTTATAAAATCCAATTCCTTCACCATTAATTCCCATGCGCTTGATTTTCAAAGGAATTCTTTGTTTTACTTTCAAATTCATTAGTGACTAAATATAACTCCTACTTCTTTCAATTTTTCTAAAGTTGCCTTACCAAACTGAGGTAAAGCTAAAATATCTGCTTCTGTCCAAACTTGAAAATCCTGCAAATCATAAATATCATGCGCCAGCAAGATTTCAATTTGGTATTCTGATAAAAAGGCTAACGATTCAACTTCTGCCTGACCTGCCTTGTGCTCTGAAAAATAATCATTCAAATAAGCTTGCACATAATTTCCAGCAGTCATCAGTAAAGGTAAAATACGATAAAGTCCTACATAGACCGCTTCTAAACTATCTGGACGATGAATGCCAGCTGCGCCGACAGACATAATATCATCCATCAAAAGCTCGGGTGATTGACAAAAAATAGCAAAATCCTTAACATCAGCATTCAAAACTTCAATCAAATAGTGTGCCATCTCATCATGACCATCTAAAATAGCCCCAACTAACAAAGGGATTTCTAGTAAAATATCATGTCCAATATCAGACTGCTTCTTAAAGAATACCAAAGCCTTATCATATTGTGACGTCAAAATATACAATGCCATTATCTCATGACGACAAGCAAACAAATCCGATGAATCCAGCTCATAAACCGCTTCAAATTGCTCAAGAGCTCTCTGATAAAGTCCATTTTGCTTATAAAGCATACCAAGATTAACCTTTGAAAAATAATAATCTTTCTCAGATATTTCACCCTTCTCATGAAGCTCTTCATAATAATCAACACGCTTTCTAAGCTCTGTTAAATCCTCAAATAAATTCCAATTTTCAGAGTCTAGCTCATCTTCTTCATCTTCTAAAAAGTCATCATCAAACGGAAACTCTTCAAGGTCATCACTTAAAGACTTAAGCATGCGGTATTCATCTAAATCAACGATTTTACTACCTTTCACCATATCACCTCCCTACACTTTAATCACTACTATTTTAACATTTTTGTTATAATGAATGTATGAAAATCACTAAAATCGAAAAGAAAAAAAGGCTATATCTTTTAGAAATTGACGAAAAAGATAAACTTTACGTAACAGAAGACACTATTGTTCACTTTATGTTAAGTAAAAATATGGAAATTGACGAAACAACCTTAAAAGATATTCAAAGATATGCTCAATTTTCATACGGTAAAAACTTGGCACTTTACCAAATTTCTTTCAAGCAACGTACCGCAGATGAAGTAAAAAAATACTTGGAAAAGCATGAAATTGATAGCCAATATATCCCAGAAATCATTGAAAACCTCAAAACAGAAAACTGGATTAACGACTCTCAATATGTAGAAACCTATTTATCTCAAAATCTATCATCAGGAGACAAAGGTGGCTACGTTTTAAAACAAAAATTACTTCAAAAAGGAGTTGATGCTCAACTCATTGACCAAAAATTAGCTGAATTAGACTTTTCAGACCTAGCTGAAAAAACAGCTCAAAAACTTTTACGTAAATATCAAAACAAGCTCTCAACAAAAACACTTAAAGATAAAATCATCCAAAATATGATGAACAAAGGTTTCTCATACACAGAAGCAAAAGATGCCTTTGAAACACTTGATATCGAAAAAGATGAAGAACAAGAATTCGAACTTTTAAATAAAGAACTTGATAAACAATATCGAAAATTTAGTAAAAAATACGAAGGATATGAACTAAATCAACGATTAACGCAAGCTCTCGCTCGAAAAGGCTTTTCATATGATGATATTAAGAGCGCACTTAGAGATTATTTGTGAAATAAATTGCATTTCTAAGTGTCCTTTTTCAGAAAATTATGATAAACTATAACAGATAAGTTTAATTGTAGAAAGTTGGTAAGGCATGAAATTACCTAAGGAAGGCGACTTTATTACAATTCAAAGTTATAAGCATGATGGTAGTTTGCACCGAACATGGCGCGACACTATGGTACTAAAAACAACAGACAATGCTGTTATAGGAGTTAACGATCACACACTAGTAACAGAAAGTGATGGGAGACGTTGGGTTACGCGAGAACCAGCCATTGTTTATTTCCATAAAAAATACTGGTTTAATATCATTGCGATGATAAGAGATAACGGTGTTTCATACTACTGCAATCTTGCTAGTCCATACGTCATGGATGAAGAAGCTCTTAAGTATATCGATTACGACTTGGATGTCAAAGTCTTTGCAGACGGTGAAAAAAGGCTACTTGACGTCGACGAGTACGAAATACACAAAGCAGAAATGGGCTATTCTCCAGACATTGATTTTATTTTAAAAGAGAATGTCAAAATCCTTGTTGACTGGATCAACAATGGAAAAGGACCATTCTCAGAAGCCTATATTAATATTTGGTACAAACGTTATCTTGAACTTAAGAATCGTTAAAGTTGCGAGCACTCCGATAGGGGTGCTTTTACGCTGAAGAAAGGAAGATTTATATGGCATTTGAAATCAGTAAAGAAAGATACGCCAGTTTTGGCGTAGCAACAAGCCTTCCACATGAAATCATTGATACCTTCTGGGATATCTTAGATAACTACCTAAAAGGTGTTATCCCACTAGAGTCAATCATCAGCTTTCGTTTAACTGAGAAAAAAGGAAAATTAACGATTTGCTACCAAAATCAAAAACAGAAAACAGCTATTGCTTTTGACTATAATTACCCGTATGACCCATTCTTTCCAAATATTGTCTATCTGATTGATCAATCAGGAACAGAAACACTTTTATTACCACATGAACTAGACTAAAAAAGAAGGCTTTCGCCTTCTTTTTAAACCTTTTAAACAAAAATAAATATAATAGTCCGTACGGGATTCGAACCCGTGTTACCGCCGTGAAAAGGCGGTGTCTTAACCCCTTGACCAACGGACCATATTAATAAATGGGCACAAGTGGACTCGAACCACCGACCTCACGCTTATCAGGCGTGCGCTCTAACCAGCTGAGCTATGCGCCCAAGTAAAACTTGGGTGAGCCAAATTTAATAAAGCGGGTGACGAGAATCGAACTCGCGACAACAGCTTGGAAGGCTGTAGTTTTACCACTAAACTACACCCGCATATAATGGGAGTTAACGGGATCGAACCGCTGACCCTCTGCTTGTAAGGCAGATGCTCTCCCAGCTGAGCTAAACTCCCTTTTGCTAAGCGACTACCATATCTAACAGGGGGCAACCCCCAACTACATCA
>NZ_SJWW01000026.1:0-5025 GCF_004352745.1 Streptococcus sp. KCJ4932
TGCTAAGCGACTACCATATCTAACAGGGGGCAACCCCCAACTACATCAGGCGTGCTAGGGCTTAACTTCTGTGTTCGGCATGGGAACAGGTGTATCTCCTAGGCTATCGTCACTTAACTATGATTGATTATCCAAT
This sequence comes from Streptococcus sp. KCJ4932, assembly GCF_004352745.1. Lineage (NCBI taxonomy): Bacteria > Bacillati > Bacillota > Bacilli > Lactobacillales > Streptococcaceae > Streptococcus > Streptococcus sp. KCJ4932. Next base: position 137 of record NZ_SJWW01000026.1, read on the forward strand.
CAAAATTGAATACCTATATATTCTAACAAGAAACCGACTCGCTGTCAATATTGACTCGTTTCTTTTTTGGATAAGTCCTCGAGCTATTAGTATTAGTCCGCTACATGTGTCACCACACTTACACTTCTAACCTATCTACCTGATCATCTCTCAGGGCTCTTACTGATATAAAATCATGGGAAATCTCATCTTGAGGTGGGCTTCACACTTAGATGCTTTCAGCGTTTATCCCTTCCCTACATAGCTACCCAGCGATGCCTTTGGCAAGACAACTGGTACACCAGCGGTAAGTCCACTCTGGTCCTCTCGTACTAGGAGCAGATCCTCTCAAATTTCCTACGCCCGCGACGGATAGGGACCGAACTGTCTCACGACGTTCTGAACCCAGCTCGCGTGCCGCTTTAATGGGCGAACAGCCCAACCCTTGGGACCGACTACAGCCCCAGGATGCGACGAGCCGACATCGAGGTGCCAAACCTCCCCGTCGATGTGAACTCTTGGGGGAGATAAGCCTGTTATCCCCAGGGTAGCTTTTATCCGTTGAGCGATGGCCCTTCCATGCGGAACCACCGGATCACTAAGCCCGACTTTCGTCCCTGCTCGAGTTGTAGCTCTCGCAGTCAAGCTCCCTTATACCTTTACACTCTGCGAATGATTTCCAACCATTCTGAGGGAACCTTTGGGCGCCTCCGTTACCTTTTAGGAGGCGACCGCCCCAGTCAAACTGCCCGTCAGACACTGTCTCCGATAGGGATAACCTATCTAGGTTAGAGTAGCCATAACACAAGGGTAGTATCCCAACAACGCCTCCACCGAAACTAGCGTCCCGATTTCATAGGCTCCTACCTATCCTGTACATGTGGTACAGATACTCAATATCAAACTGCAGTAAAGCTCCATGGGGTCTTTCCGTCCTGTCGCGGGTAACCTGCATCTTCACAGGTACTAAAATTTCACCGAGTCTCTCGTTGAGACAGTGCCCAAATCATTACGCCTTTCGTGCGGGTCGGAACTTACCCGACAAGGAATTTCGCTACCTTAGGACCGTTATAGTTACGGCCGCCGTTTACTGGGGCTTCAATTCACACCTTCGCTAATGCTAAGCGCTCCTCTTAACCTTCCAGCACCGGGCAGGCGTCACCCCCTATACATCATCTTACGATTTAGCAGAGAGCTGTGTTTTTGATAAACAGTTGCTTGGGCCTATTCACTGCGGCTGACTTAAAGCCAGCGCCCCTTCTCCCGAAGTTACGGGGCCATTTTGCCGAGTTCCTTAACGAGAGTTCTCTCGCTCACCTGAGGCTACTCGCCTCGACTACCTGTGTCGGTTTGCGGTACGGGTAGAGTATAATTAACGCTAGAAGCTTTTCTTGGCAGTGTGACATCACTAACTTCGCTACTTAACTTCGCTCCCCATCACAGCTCAATGTTAGAGATATAAGCATTTGACTCATATCACACCTCACTGCTTAGACGTGCACTTCCAATCGCACGCTTTAGTTAGCCTACTGCGTCCCTCCATCACTATATACTCTAGTACAGGAATATCAACCTGTTGTCCATCGGATACACCTTTCGGTCTCTCCTTAGGTCCCGACTAACCCAGGGAGGACGAGCCTTCCCCTGGAAACCTTAGTCATACGGTGGACAGGATTCTCACCTGTCTTTCGCTACTCATACCGGCATTCTCACTTCTATGCGTTCCAGCGCTCCTCACGGTACACCTTCTTCACACATAGAACGCTCTCCTACCATACCTAAAAGGTATCCACAGCTTCGGTAATATGTTTTAGCCCCGGTACATTTTCGGCGCAGGGTCACTCGACTAGTGAGCTATTACGCACTCTTTGAATGAATAGCTGCTTCTAAGCTAACATCCTAGTTGTCTGTGCAACCCCACATCCTTTTCCACTTAACATATATTTTGGGACCTTAGCTGGTGGTCTGGGCTGTTTCCCTTTCGACTACGGATCTTAGCACTCGCAGTCTGACTGCCGATTATATCTCATTGGCATTCGGAGTTTATCTGATATTGGTAATCCGGGATGGACCCCTCAATCAAACAGTGCTCTACCTCCAAGAGACTTAACATCGACGCTAGCCCTAAAGCTATTTCGGAGAGAACCAGCTATCTCCAAGTTCGTTTGGAATTTCTCCGCTACCCACAAGTCATCCAAGCACTTTTCAACGTGCCCTGGTTCGGGCCTCCAGTGAGTTTTACCTCACCTTCACCCTGCTCATGGGTAGGTCACATGGTTTCGGGTCTACGACATGATACTAATGCGCCCTATTAAGACTCGGTTTCCCTACGGCTCCGTCTCTTCAACTTAACCTCGCATCATATCGTAACTCGCCGGTTCATTCTACAAAAGGCACGCTCTCACCCATTAACGGGCTCGAACTTGTTGTAGGCACACGGTTTCAGGTTCTATTTCACTCCCCTCCCGGGGTGCTTTTCACCTTTCCCTCACGGTACTGGTTCACTATCGGTCACTAGAGAGTATTTAGGGTTAGGAGATGGTCCTCCCAGATTCCGACGAGATTTCTCGTGTCTCGCCGTACTCAGGATACTGCTAGGGTTATAGACTATTTCGAATACGAGGCTGTTACTCTCTTTGGCTTACCTTCCCAGGTAATTCTTCTATAATCTTGTCGTCCCACGTCGCAGTCCTACAACCCCGATGTGTAAACACATCGGTTTGCCCTCTTGCCATTTCGCTCGCCGCTACTAAGGCAATCGCGTTTGCTTTCTCTTCCTGCAGCTACTTAGATGTTTCAGTTCACTGCGTCTTCCTCTTCATTACCTTAACAGTAATGAGTGACATGCATTACATGCCGGGTTCCCCCATTCGGACATCTCTGGATCAATGTTTACTTACAACTCCCCAAAGCATTTCGTCGTTAGTCACGTCCTTCATCGGCTTCTAGTGCCAAGGCATCCACCGTGCGCCCTTATTAACTTAACCTTATTTTGGTCTGTTGACCTTAAACTCATTAAATCACAGCGTTTCGGTTTATTTCTTGTTACTATCTACAATTCAATTTCTTGAATCGTGGAATTTGATATAGATATTCAATTTTCAATGGACAATCTTTTGAATCTTTCGATTCAATGGAGCCTAGCGGGATCGAACCGCTGACCTCCTGCGTGCAAAGCAGGCGCTCTCCCAGCTGAGCTAAGGCCCCACAAGACCTCTCAAAACTAAACAATACCCAAACGTGCTTCCGTTTATCCTTAGAAAGGAGGTGATCCAGCCGCACCTTCCGATACGGCTACCTTGTTACGACTTCACCCCAATCATCTATCCCACCTTAGGCGGCTGGCTCCTAAAAGGTTACCTCACCGACTTCGGGTGTTACAAACTCTCGTGGTGTGACGGGCGGTGTGTACAAGGCCCGGGAACGTATTCACCGCGGCGTGCTGATCCGCGATTACTAGCGATTCCGACTTCATGTAGGCGAGTTGCAGCCTACAATCCGAACTGAGATTGGCTTTAAGAGATTTGCTTGCCGTCACCGACTCGCGACTCGTTGTACCAACCATTGTAGCACGTGTGTAGCCCAGGTCATAAGGGGCATGATGATTTGACGTCATCCCCACCTTCCTCCGGTTTATTACCGGCAGTCTCGCTAGAGTGCCCAACTTAATGATGGCAACTAACAATAGGGGTTGCGCTCGTTGCGGGACTTAACCCAACATCTCACGACACGAGCTGACGACAACCATGCACCACCTGTCACCGATGTTCCGAAGAAACTTCCTATCTCTAGGAATAGCATCGGGATGTCAAGACCTGGTAAGGTTCTTCGCGTTGCTTCGAATTAAACCACATGCTCCACCGCTTGTGCGGGCCCCCGTCAATTCCTTTGAGTTTCAACCTTGCGGTCGTACTCCCCAGGCGGAGTGCTTAATGCGTTAGCTGCGGCACTAAGCCCCGGAAAGGGCCTAACACCTAGCACTCATCGTTTACGGCGTGGACTACCAGGGTATCTAATCCTGTTTGCTCCCCACGCTTTCGAGCCTCAGCGTCAGTTACAGACCAGAGAGCCGCTTTCGCCACCGGTGTTCCTCCATATATCTACGCATTTCACCGCTACACATGGAATTCCACTCTCCCCTTCTGCACTCAAGTCTAACAGTTTCCAAAGCGAACAATGGTTAAGCCACTGCCTTTAACTTCAGACTTATTAAACCGCCTGCGCTCGCTTTACGCCCAATAAATCCGGACAACGCTCGGGACCTACGTATTACCGCGGCTGCTGGCACGTAGTTAGCCGTCCCTTTCTGGTAAGTTACCGTCACTGTGTGAACTTTCCACTCTCACACACGTTCTTCTCTTACAACAGAGCTTTACGATCCGAAAACCTTCTTCACTCACGCGGCGTTGCTCGGTCAGGGTTGCCCCCATTGCCGAAGATTCCCTACTGCTGCCTCCCGTAGGAGTCTGGGCCGTGTCTCAGTCCCAGTGTGGCCGATCACCCTCTCAGGTCGGCTATGTATCGTCGCCTTGGTGAGCCGTTACCTCACCAACTAGCTAATACAACGCAGGTCCATCTACTAGTGAAGCAATTGCTCCTTTCAAGCATCTAACATGGGTTAAATGCTGTTATGCGGTATTAGCTATCGTTTCCAATAGTTATCCCCCGCTAGTAGGCAGGTTACCTACGCGTTACTCACCCGTTCGCAACTCTTCCAACTTTAGCAAGCTAAAGTCTTCAGCGTTCTACTTGCATGTATTAGGCACGCCGCCAGCGTTCGTCCTGAGCCAGGATCAAACTCTCATTTAATCTTGTTCTCATTCTGTCACTGACAGATTTATCGTTTTTGACAGGTTACTTCCGTAACCCGCACGTTTGGTTCGTATTGTTCAGTTTTCAAAGGTCTTTGT
>NZ_SJWW01000027.1:0-4383 GCF_004352745.1 Streptococcus sp. KCJ4932
ATATAATTTCGGAATATAAAAAAGTTGAATATGATATTTTTAAACGTTTAATTTATGAACTAGAAATAAATGGTTTTATAGCCAGTAATAACTTTCCAGAACTGTTAAGTAGTAAATTTAGAAAGCAATTGAGAGCGAAGTATTCCAATATTAGGACGTGGGTAGAATTTGAATTCGGGAAAACAGTAGCCTATGCATGGCTGAACGATAAAATAACAAGAAAACAAGCTAAACTAAAAGCGAGAACGGTATTGTTGTTAATGTAGGATATTTGTTTTGTTTTGTTTTTTATGAAAAAGTAGACTGTAATATATGAATAAACAAAAAAAGAGAGGAAACTCTCTTTTTTTATAGTTTCTTAATAAAGTTCCCAATTTCTTTAACAATTTCGGTTACCAGAGCATTTCCCATGAAGAACATGCGCATTTTGTCTGAAACTTTAACAATTGAGCCGTCAGAAAGTTTTTTGAGTTTAGTCCAGTCATCTGGAAAATCTTGTAATCGCTCAGCTTCAATTGGTGTGAATAGTAGATTGAGAAGTTTGAAGTGGATTAAAAACTTACAATAAAAAATGATAGGAACAGTTTATGTTATGCTAAAATAATTATAATAAGAATTAGGAGGAAAAATTTGATGGCAAAAATAGACTCTAATAATTTCAATAATAAAGCAATCAAAGAAGCATTAAAACAAGATAATATTGCTAAAATATCATCAGTATTAACAGGAGTCTCAGCATTGAAAAACGCTTTTAGTGAAACTAATTTCTCCAATATTGCAATTAATGCAATGCGTAGTAATTTAGAACAAATAAATCAGGTAATCAATCAGAGTACTTTAAAATCAATGACGGATTCTATTTCTACCCTATCTAACATCCAATTAGAGTCAATTAAGAATTTAAATGAAGCGGCTCAACGGGCGTTCAGAAATGTTAATTTTGATTATTCTAGGCTACTATCTCAGTTAGCAGAGGCTTTAAAAAAATTACCCAAACCGTATACAGATGAAAAAGTTGATGAGATAATCTTAAATATAAAGGCTCTGGCTGAGAAAGGCTGGGTCATATATTTTCCTTTGGACAATATGTATCAACGGATAGAGTCGGAGAATATCACAGAATTGGAAAATGAATGGGTTCTTTTACTCGAAGAGGTTTTATCCGATCATACAAAAATTCAGAGCTTGCAAGAATCAGAATGCTATTCTTGTGAATTAATAAAATCTATGTTAGATTGTTATTTTTTTGAAAATTATTATGCAGCTTACACTCTTGCAACTCTTGCCATAGATGGAGCAATAAATAGGATATCTGAATTGAAATCTAATGAGAATCGAATCCCTGTTGGTTATAAAGCAGTGAAAAAAATTGATAATATTTTAGAAAAGACGTTTAATGATATTGGTTTGTTTCATTGGATGTATGAATTTTTTGGAGATACTAACCGTTTTACACTTGATAGGCCGAATAGGCATATGGTCGGTCATGGTAGATGGAATCGTGAAATTTCAAAGGTAGACTTTTTAAAATTATTTAATGTCATACTTTATATTGGGGAAGAGTTCCCATATTGGAGAAAGATGGCTGTCGAGAGTAGTTTAGAAGCCCATCCATAATTGACTTTTCTTTCTGTTAAATAGAACGTATAAGCTGTACTTAAAAAGTTCCCTGATTTCTTCAAAGAAATTCTAGCTTTTTTAAATTTAGACGAAATAAAAAAGCGTAGAACTTAAGCAATACAGATTCAAAGTTATTCAAATTTCTAGTTCTAAAATAAGACTTTACAAAAAGAACCGAACATCTTAACTAGAAAATTATTCTAGTTATAAGATAGTTCGGCTTTTTTATTTTTGTCGTAAATTAGTCGTAAGTTTTGTTCTTAACAAACTAAAAACGTTGATTTAACAACGTTTTTAATCTAAATTATTTCATCGTAGGGATATAGAGGAAATGACGGATTTCTGGGGGATTGGAAGTAGGATAAAAAAGCGCCTTAACAACCTAGGCATTTTCTCAATTAAGGAGCTTGCAAATTGTAACCCAGATATGTTGAAGAAGGAACTAGGAGTAGTTGGTATGGATCTATTTTTCCATGCTAATGGAATTGATGAGAGTGATGTCCATAAGCCCTATAAACCAAAAGCTAAAGGAATAGGTAATTCTCAAGTATTACCAAGGGACTACTTCAAGCAATCTGAGATAGAGCTGATTATGCGAGAAATGGCTGAACAGGTAGCTATCAGATTGAGAAAGCGTCATAAAAAGACAACAAATGTTTCTATTACTGTAGGATTTTCAAGATTCGAAAATAAGCGTCGTATTCAAACACAGATGAAAGTAGAACCAACAAATAATACTAGATTGTTGACCAACTATGTACTGACACTTTTCAGAAAGAAATATGATGAAGGAGCGGTAAGAAGTGTTGCAGTTTCTTATTCAGGCTTAGTAGATGAGTCATATGGTCTCATTTCGCTATTTGACGATTTTGAAAAAATAGAAAAAGAGGAAAGGCTTCAGTCAGTAATTGATATTATCAGAAATCAATTTGGATTTAGTAAACTTCAAAAAGCGACAGCACTTCAGGAAGCTTCAAGAAGTCTAGCTAGAAGTAAATTGATTGGTGGTCATTCTGCTGGAGGATTAGATGGGTTAAAATGATTGATCGCTCATATTTACCGTACCAATCCGCAAGAGAACACAGAGATAGAGGGATGGCTAAATGGATGGGATTTTTTCTATCTGAGCACACCACCTCGCTAGTTGAGGATAAAAATAGGGTGGATTTAAGTAGTCCCCTATCTAAAATCGAAAAGCTCACATTGATAGGTCAATTATATGCGAGTAGACTGACTGGTCGATTTGTTATTAAGCAAGATAAAAAGAAAAAACAGCTAGTTGGCCAAGTAGAGGAGCTATCTTCAAAGGAGATAACGGTAAGAACTACGGCCGGTTATCATCTCCTTCAAATTGATAATATCCTTAATATTGTTTTAGAAAGTGAATTTGAAGATGAATAGGAAAGAATTATATAAAGATCAGTTACAACTGGATTATTTTTCTGATTCTTATTTAAAGTTTGAGGAAGACTTTTATAGATTCTCAAACTTGAATATTCCATTAACGTTTTTAGTCGATGATATTCTTAGAGAGATGGCTATGAGCCAAAAAAATTATTTCCGATTAAATAAAGCGAACGCTAAGGATGGAAGAGACTACTACTTTATTTTTAAAATAGTCACCGAGAATGACAATAAGACAGTCAGAAAATATGAGTATTTGGGGAGAAAACTGGCAATCGAGTAGGGAAAGACTAGTTTGGAGACAAAGGAGGTTCATGATGGATGAGATGTATCCAAGAATAAACCAACTCGCTAATGAACAGGTTTATACATTCATGAAAGAAAATGAGATTTCACCATTAAGCTATCATTTCAGTGACTTTTTTGATGAGTGTTTGGACAAATATAATATCAAGCTAATGGAGCATCACTTTTCAAACCAGCAAATAGAAGGTTTAACCTTGATAGATGATTATGGAATCTCATTTTCCTATGAATGTGAAAATCCAGAAGTAAAACAAAACTTTACTAAGTGTCACGAACTAGGACATTCAGGTAGTCTCTTTACAGAGTTAAAGGGCGGAAGTGATTCCAAGCATGAAACTGAAGCCAACATTTTCTCAGCAATTATCCTGATGCCAGCTATAGTGCTACTGTCAAAAATATTTTATAGACATGATTCTTTTCAAAAAGTAATGAATGACTTGTCAGTATCAGCAGAAGCACTCAAATTTAGACTATTAGATATTTTTCAATTTTATACGGATGAAAAATATGATGCAATAAGGAGAGCTATTTCGGCTTACCAAAGAGGCGTAGTTAATGGAGTCCTTAAATTTTTCGATGAAATCAAAGAAAAAGTTATTGCGAAATACGAAGCAATCAAAATCGATGTCACAAAGATAATACTGAAGAAAGTAGAAGAAACGTGATTTGTTACTAGCCTGGAATTTGAAGAACTGTTGGATTGGAAGTTTTGTAAGAGTATTATACAGCAAAATGCGGACTTAGATGCTTGGAAAGAATATAACAGAGGAAAGGAAATATCCTATATTTGGTTAAAGGACAAGTTTACAAAAGATAGTGCAAGAAAAGAAGCTAATACCTTATTATTTTTTGAATTTAAAAATAAATTACTATAGTAGAACGTCACGTTATTATTGATATCAAAAAGAACAGCATTACTATCGTGAAGCTGTTCTTTTTGGATATTTTGAGACAATTTTACTATATTAATAAAATTTGATAGAATGTATACTGATAATTAATTAAAGGGTACTAAATTTATGAATAATTTAAACATTAACTCCATTGAATCTC
>NZ_SJWW01000028.1:0-4232 GCF_004352745.1 Streptococcus sp. KCJ4932
CCTATAAAAATTATTCCATGAATTTTGGTGTAACTATTTTTAATATTTCATTGTTAGTTTATACGATTTTGATATTTTCTTTTCGTTATTTAGAAGTTGCAAGTGATTCGGGAATGTGTCGTCTTAATATTGATATTCGATATGGAATGGATAATGTTGTTTATCTTTATTCTTTATTTTTTGTAGGATTTTTATTGTATTTGAATTATCGTACGCATGAGTGGCAAAATACCCAACTTCAAGAAATAAAGGACAAACAAATTTCTTATCTATCTGAGTACAGTCATCATATTGAATCATTGTATCAAGAAATTCGTAGTTTTCGTCATGATTATACTAATATTTTGGTGAGTTTAAATGAATCTATCAAATCTAGGAATATTGATTCTGTAGAAGAAGTTTATCATTCTGTACTTGAAAATACTGATAAGAAGTTTTATCAAAGTAAATATGATATTGCAAAACTTTCTAATATTCAAGGTGATGCAATGAAGAGTATTGTATCTGCTAAATTGTTAAAAGCAAATAGTATGGGAGTGGCAATTTCAGTTGAGATTCCGGAAGTAATTGGGGTTCCCAATATAGAAATTTTAGATTTTATCACTATTCTATCTATCTTTTTGGACAATGCCATTGAAGCTAGTGTTTTGTCTAAAAATCCAAGTTTAACAGTAGCGTATTTCGAAGATGGTGCTCAAAAAATACTAGTGATTGAAAATAGTATTGAAACATTTAGGGTTAACACCAAGACTATTTTTAAGCGTGGCTTTTCATCTAAAGGAGACAATCGTGGCATAGGGTTAGCCAATGTTAAAGAGATTTTAGATAAATACGATAATGTTATTTTGAACACAACAAGTGTTGATTATCGATTTAGGCAGGAGATGAAATTTGAGAGTGAACCATACGATATGTAGTTAATTGAAATGTTTTTTCTTTTTAAAAAGAGCTAGGGATTTCCCTAGCTCTTATCTATATGTGTTAACCAATTTTTCGTTTTCCTTTGTTAAAACTTAACAAAGTTACCTCACCATAACCACCGACAATTTGCTTGAGTTCTTTTTCGTTAAGTACTTGAAAGTGTTGAGTGAATTGGTTAAGTTGTTGGTTCATTTTATAATCTCCTTGATTTCTTATTGATGTTTTAATTATAAACTCATAAGAATCAATTTGATTTTAAATGTCATGAATGGTCGTTTAAATGTCATGAACGGTATTTTTTTATTCTTAACCGTTAACTAATTGTCTGTAAATGCCATTTTGGCTTATTAAATCATTATGATTGCCTTCTTCGACAATATGTCCTTTATCAATAACATAAATTTTATCGCATTGTTTTGCTATACTTAGACGGTGGGCGATAAAGATAATGGTTTTATGATGTAATGATAAGAGATTGTTGATGATTTTCTTTTCTGTTAAAATATCTAAGCCACTGGTGGCTTCATCTAGTATAAGAACAGGTGATTTTGTTAATAGGGCTCGAGCAAGTGCTAGTCTTTGCTTTTGGCCTCCAGAGAGTCCTGCACCATCAGTAACTTCAGTATGAAAACCAAGTGGCATTTTTTCAATATCTGAAAGAATTTCAGCAGTTTGGCAAGCAGTGATGATATCTTGTTCATCTACCTTCTCGACAGCTCCTAAAGTCAGGTTTTCAAGAATGGAACCACTAAATACATATGCCTCTTGAGGAAGATAATTGATATAGGCTCTCAAGTATTTTTTATTGATTTTTTCTATATTAATATTATTTAAAAGAATCTCTCCTTTAGTGGGTGAATAAAAATTGACAAAGTGTTTAGCCAGTGTGGATTTTCCGGAGCCACTGGCGCCGACAAAGCAAATTTTTTCACCAGGTTTTATTGTTAAATTGATATGATCAAGTGTGTTTTTTCGAAATCCATACTGATAGGAAACATTGTTAAATACAATCTGTCCATTTAAGGAGAAGTGACTACTTGGTAAAGTAGTTTTGTGTTCTGGTTTTACGAGATAGATTTCATTTAATCGTGTATTGGCAACGCTAGCTGATTGTAACTTGGTTTGGAGATTAATAATATTTTCAAGAGGATTAACAAAGTAGAAAAGGAGTGTGTTATAAGTTATCAGTTGACCGATACTAATCTGATTTTTCATAACAAGTTTTGCACCTATCCATAAAATACCTACTGTTAGTATTAGTTGAGTAGTTTGCTTTAGACTATTTTGTAAGCTCTCTAATGTGTTTAAGCGGAATGATTTATTAAGATATTTTTTTATTTCTGCATTAATGAGCTTGAATCTAATTTCTTCACTATTAAGTGATTTAATTGTTTCGATTCCGTTAATGTCTTCGATAATAGCGGAGCTTACTTTAGAGTTAGCGTGCATAACCTCTGTGTTCATTTTATTGAATGTTGGAACGAATATTAAAATGATAATTGTATAAATAGGGATAGCTAATAAAGTTAGTAAAAATAATTGATTATTTTGTACGAGCATTGCTAAGCCAACGAAAATCAATACAGTTATATCAAGAACAGTTGAAAGTATAATACTAGCTAGTGTATCAATAATGGTTGTAGCGTCAGTAAAACGTGAAACAATTTCTCCTGTTCGACGTGTTGCAAAAAAGTCAAAAGGTAACTTAAAAATATGGTCAATATATGATAAAAATATTTTCGAAGTTAGTTTTATACTTAGACTTTCCAAAAAGAATTCTTTTAAAAATGTTAGAGCTTGTTGAATAATATATGTAGCAATTAAACCAATTGAAACAATACCTAAAGTCGAGTACATTTGTTTTGGAATGTATCGATCGAGTATTTCCTGCAGGTAGTATGCACCAAAGATACTAATCAAAGTAGCAAAAATACTTGTAATAGCAATAAGGAAAATAATTTTTTTATAATTGAGGATTTCAGGGACAAAACTAAGGAGTCCTTTTTTATTTTCTCTAAAAATTTGATACTCATTTGATGGGAGTATAAAAATTGCAGCACCAGACCATTCAGATAAAAATTTTTCCTTTGGCAGTTTTGTAATTTTTACTTGTGGGTCAGGATCTCCAATTATAATATATTCTTTTTTAACATCGTAGATGACATAGTAATGTTGAAGTTTATGATTTTTATTAACGTGAGCAATAAAAGGATAAGGGATATTTTCCATATTAAAGAGCGTCAAATCAGCTTGAATAGCCTGAGCATCGAAGCCACATGCTCTAGCGGCTTCTATAATTCCTAGGGCTGTAGTTCCTTCATTGTCTGTCTTAGCTAATCTTCGTAAAGTAGCAAATGAATAGTAGGAACCGTAATGCTGAATAATACTTGATAACGCTGCTATACCGCAATCTCTCGTATCAATTTGTGAAACGTACTTATATCTTTTAAACATTGTAGTTCTTTCTAATGTATGGAATATGATGCCATTATATCATGTTGAGATAGATTTTATTAGATGAAATATAAGAATTTTTATTCAAAAAATGTTATTCATGACAAAATAGCTACCATTCATTACATTTCAATCTATTTTGCGATATGTAGGAATATACTAAGGACTGTAAAGATGAGTTACGAAAAAAGTTAAAAATATTAAGAAAAGATAGTTGAAGTCTAAATAGTATTTTTATTCGGTAAATGATAAAAATACTATTCATGACAAAATAACTACCATTCATGACATCATTAACTTTTTCCTCTCTTTCCAGAGTATACTCACTTATGTAAGATTGAAAAACAATTATTAAACGAAAGGCAATAGATATAATGATTAGCATGATTCGTCCAAGAACAAGTTTTGGTTTACGTAAAAAAAGAACAACATTTTTACAGCGTGTTATTAATTCATAAAAAATAAGGAGAAGAAAATGAAGTTGTATACAGATAATTTCCCACGTGATGGTGGAACAACTTTTTAAAAGTTGTTAGTAAATTTTTTGAAACACAATAAAAATATAAGGAGGCGGGATTAGTGAAAAAAATTGTTTTAGGTGATAATGTTTGGAAAAAATATCCATCACAAAAAAATTGGTGGGATTTATAAAATATAATTTTGAGTAATTAAAAGGAGAAAAGAAATGAAAAAGGTAAAAGCAACAAAACGTAATACAGTTAAAGTAGGAAAAGTTAGTGTAACAGCACGTTACGGTAAAGGTAGCTTGTAATTAGGAGGATAAGGCAAATGAAAAAAGTAAAAGCAACAAAACGTAATACAGTTAAAGTAGGAAAAGTTAGTGTAACAGCACGTTA
>NZ_SJWW01000029.1:0-3686 GCF_004352745.1 Streptococcus sp. KCJ4932
TTTTTGGATGAAGACATACTCAGAGATTGTTAACGTAAATTATTTAAATGTAGATTACTTAGCAAATGTAGATGCTAAAAGACAAGTTTTATCAATTATTAATCAACCTTTTGTATATTTCAAAGTGTTGTTAGGTGAGTTTTTTATGCGTCTTTTGAATCCAGCAAATATTAATTTATTTGGGTGGCTTTCCTATGGTCCAACATTTTTAATTTCATACCTTATCCTTTTCCTTGTAATGGTTGTTTTTAATAATGCAAATAAAGTTAATGTTGGAGTTTTAGAAAGAAGCATTTTATTTATTGTTATTATAGGTTTATACGTTGGTATTATTTTAGCAATGTATCTTACATGGACACCTGTTGGAGAGTTTAAAGTAGAAGGGGTACAGGATAGATATGTTTTAGGAATTATTCCGGGTCTTTTAATTTTTATGACAGTTAACAATAAAAGATTAGATAATTTTAGAGATTTTATTAGTGAAAAAATTATTTTAGATATTTCTTTGTGTTTTATTTACACGATGCTATTAAGTACTGTTTTTAATTATTATAATTTTTAAACTCGCTTTTATGAGGGTAAATAAATGAAAAAACTATCTATTGTTGTTCCTTGTTATAATGAACAAGAAACAATCTATCCATTTTTAGAAGAAACTCAAAAAATTGAAAGTAAAATGAAGGACCAATTGATTTTTGATTATATCTTTGTCAATGATGGTTCAAAAGACGAAACCTTAAAGGTTCTTCGAGATGTTGCTAGCCGTTTTGAAAACGTTCATTATTTGTCATTTTCACGTAATTTTGGTAAAGAGGCTGGTTTGTTAGCTGGACTTGAGGCTGCAGGTGGTGATTTTATCACTGTTATGGATGCTGACTTACAAGATCCACCTGAGTTGTTGATTGAGATGTATCAAAAAATCAACGAAGGTTACGATGTTGTGGGAACTCGTCGTGCTGATCGAAAGGGAGAACCAGTTATCCGTTCTTTCTTTTCAAAGATGTTTTACAAAATTATCAATGCTGTTTCTGATACAGAGATGGTTGATGGTGCGCGTGATTTCCGTTTGATGACTCGACAAGTTGTAGACAGTATTTTAGAACTTGGTGAAGTTAATCGTTTCTCAAAAGGAATTTTCTCTTGGGTTGGATTTAATGTAACGTATATCGCTTATGAAAATCGCGAGCGCGTGGCTGGTGAAACATCATGGAGTTTTTGGAGCTTATTCAAATACTCTATGGAAGGTTTTATTAATTTTTCTGAAGCGCCGCTTGATTTATCTCTTTGGGCTGGTGCAGCATCATTTATCATATCTATTCTTGGAATTCTATTTATCATTATTCGCAAACTCACAATTGGTGGTAGTGTTTCAGGTTGGGCAAGTTTGGTTTGTATCATTTTGTTTATTGGTGGTATCCAGTTGCTTGCTTTAGGGATTATCGGAAAATACATTTCTAAGATATTCCTTGAAACTAAAAAACGACCAGTTTATATTGTCAAAGAAAAAGGATAAAATTTAATATTTTATAAAGTTTTTTAGCTGTTTTTCCGAATTAATATAGTGTACAACATTATATTATAAAGGAGAACAGCTTTTTGAATAAAATCAAATCAGCTTTATTGTCAACAGCTGTGCTTAGCATGGCATTTCTTACTAACTCTGCTATGGCGGATCAACAATCTGATGCCTTAGTGACTAAAACACCATTTGATGAGGTTAGCAAATCTTTTGAAGTTGTGTCACAGAAGACTAAAGATTGTAAGGATATTACTCGAATTGATGTTGCTGTCTGGTCAGAGGAAGATGGTCAAGATGATCTTAAATGGTACAATACAACTGATGTTATTAATGGTGAAGCAAAAGTTAAGGTAAATCTAGCAGATTATGGAAATAGGGCCGGCTCTTATATTACTCATGTTTACACAACTTATTCTGATGGCCGAGTATCGGGTGCTGCCTTAGAAAGCCTTAAGATTAGTCCTAAAGCACCTCAAGTAAGTGTTAAAAATGGTGCGCTTCAGCTTTCAACAGACATTAATGCACCATCTAATGGGACAATTAAATATGCCGTCTGGTCAGAAGAAAATGACCAAGATGATTTAAGATGGTATGATGATTCTGGAAAAGGACTAACAAGAGTCGATTTAAATAATCATAAAGGTTATGGAAGATATTTTGTTCATACCTATTTAGCGCAAGATGGAAAAATGACTGCGATTAATGGTCAGGATATTATTATTAACAAACAAGAGATATCGTATCAAATTGTTCAAACTTCAGATAAAACCTATGATGTTTTGATTAATGATGTTCCGGAATATATTACTTCAATTACAGTTCCAGTTTGGTCAACGGTGAATAATCAAGATGATTTAAAATGGTATAAGGCAACCAAAGTTGGTGATAACTCATATAAGGCAACAATTCAGTTGTCTAATCATGGATTTGACACAGGAACATACGGTGTGCATATCTATGGCGACAACTCTATTACTAATAGTTTTGAAGCACTAAGTGGAACACCAGGATTTCACGTAGATCAAATTAGTGGTTTAGAAAATCCAGATGTTAGCATTAGTAATGTAAATACAGCAAATGGTTCATTTAAAGTAAATGTTACGGAAAAAGCTATGTCTAAAAGGGTTTCGAAACTTAAGGTTCAAGTTACCTCTAAATCGAACCCTCAAAAAACAAAAACTTATGAAGCAGGTACAAGTAGTTATGGAAAAATTAGTCAAACTATTGATTTGAAATCGATTAATAATCAAGCAGATACTTTTTCTGTAGTTGCGACTGTTATTTATTCAGATAATTCAACAGCAACATTTAATCTTTCTGATCAAAACTATAAACCTAACGCTACACCATCTCCTCGTATCACAACATATATCAACGAAACTAATACCTATCCAGTTGGGCAATGTACATGGGCAGTCAAGTCTTTGGCGCCATGGATTCCAAACTGGCTTGGAAATGCTGGGGGCTGGGCAGTTAATGCGCGTGCTAAAGGTTTCAGAGTTGGTACAACACCAAGAGTTGGTTCAATCGTTGTTTGGCCACATGATGGTAATGGTTATGGACATGTAGCTTACGTGATAGCTGTGTCAAGTAATACACGTATTCAAGTTAAAGAATCAAACTATGCTGGTAAACAATACATTGGTAATTTCCGTGGATGGTTTAACCCACTCGATTCATTCTGGGGTGGTGATGTTTCTTACATTTATCCAGATTAATTTGCAATTGTGTAGTATATAATTAGAAATAAGATTTTAGTGGGAATAAATTTTATTCTCACTTTTATTTTTTAACTTAAGCCTTTTTAGTGTATTGATTTTTTTAATTATTGTTGGTAAGATTAGTATTACTTATAGTGTATTTTTAGTATATTTAAATATAGTATGAATAGGAATGTAAGACACATGTTGAGATTTAAAAATCTAGATGAATCGATTGGAAGAAAGTTAATAGTAATTTCTTCCTATATGATTTCGTATTTTATTGTTTTTTTTAGCCTATTAATCAGTATTAACATAGAAAATAACTTTAAAAATTCAGTTTTTCTTTATGTTATATTGGGAACGCTTCTGTTTTTTTCTTCGCTTCAATTCTTTAAGCAGATTTCGTTTTTACAGTTAGGACTTAGTGGTGTTATTTATTTTCTGCTTTTAGCTGGATTATATTT
>NZ_SJWW01000002.1:0-155541 GCF_004352745.1 Streptococcus sp. KCJ4932
GCACATAGAGGTATTACAATGGGATTATAAACATTATTTATAAGTTTTATAATTATAACTATTTGACACCGCAAAGTTTTTGTCTAAATTTTCAGAATTTTTTCGTGTTAAAATATTGAAAAAAGCTAAAAAAGTGATAAAATGGAGTTATCACATTTAAAAGGAGATATCGCTTGACTAAACAATATAAAAATTACGTCAACGGTGAGTGGAAACTTTCTAAAGAAGAAATCAAAATTTACGCTCCCGCAACTGGTGAAGAACTTGGTTCTGTTCCTGCAATGAGCCAAGAAGAAGTTGACTATGTTTATGCATCAGCCAAAGCAGCTCAAAAAGCATGGCGTGCACTTTCATATGTTGAACGTGCTGAATACCTTCACAAAGCAGCTGATATTTTGGTACGTGACGCTGAAAAAATCGGTGCTGTTCTTTCAAAAGAAATTGCTAAAGGTTACAAATCAGCTGTTGGAGAAGTTATCCGTACTGCTGAAATCATTAACTATGCCGCTGAAGAAGGCGTACGTCTTGAAGGTGAAGTTCTTGAAGGTGGAAGCTTTGATCCAGCAAGCAAGAAAAAAATCGCTATTGTTCGTCGCGAACCAGTAGGATTGGTACTTGCTATTTCACCATTTAACTACCCAATCAACCTTGCAGGTTCTAAGATTGCTCCTGCCCTTATTTCAGGGAATGTTGTTGCCCTTAAACCACCTACGCAAGGTTCTATCTCAGGTCTTCTTTTGGCTGAAGCATTTGCTGAAGCTGGACTTCCTGCAGGTGTATTTAACACAATCACTGGACGTGGTTCTGTTATCGGTGACTATATTGTAGAACACGAAGCTGTTAACTACATCA
Organism: Streptococcus sp. KCJ4932; assembly: GCF_004352745.1. NCBI lineage: Bacteria > Bacillati > Bacillota > Bacilli > Lactobacillales > Streptococcaceae > Streptococcus > Streptococcus sp. KCJ4932. The sequence continues at coordinate 853 of NZ_SJWW01000002.1, forward strand.
ACTTCACTGGTTCAACACCAGTTGGTGAACACATTGGTCACTTGGCTGGTATGCGTCCAATCATGCTTGAACTTGGTGGTAAAGACTCAGCTATCATCCTTGAAGATGCTGATCTTGACTTGGCTGCTAAAAACATCGTTGCTGGTGCTTATGGATACTCAGGACAACGTTGTACAGCTGTAAAACGTGTTCTTGTTATGGATAGCATTGCTGACAAATTAGTTGAAAAAGTTTCTGCACTTGTTAACGACTTGACTGTTGGTATGCCAGAAGATAACGCTGATATCACTCCACTTATCGATACAAAAGCTGCTGACTATGTTGAAGGTCTTATCAAAGATGCTCAAGAAAAAGGTGCTAAAGAAGTTATCTCATTCAAACGTGAAGGTAACCTTATCAGCCCAGTCTTGTTCGATAATGTAACAACTGACATGCGCTTGGCTTGGGAAGAACCATTTGGTCCAGTCCTTCCATTTATCCGTGTAAACTCAGTTGAAGAAGCTATCGAAATTTCAAACAAATCTGAATACGGTCTTCAAGCTTCTGTATTTACAAACAACTTCCCATTGGCATTCAAGATTGCTGAACAACTTGAAGTGGGTACTGTTCACATTAACAATAAAACACAACGTGGTACAGATAACTTCCCATTCCTTGGTGCTAAGAAATCTGGTGCTGGAACACAAGGTGTGAAATATTCAATTGAAGCTATGACAACTGTCAAATCTACTGTATTTGATATTGCCAAATAATACATTTAAGGTTAGAACATTGTTCTAGCCTTTTTGTTTTTTCAGAAATAGAGGAAGGGAAGTTGTTCTTTTTTTGAAAATTTTTAGAAATTATTTCTTTTTTCTAATATTTTTACACTTTTAATTATGAAAACGCATACTTTTTTGGTAGAATGAAATTAACCATACAATAGGAGGTAGAAAATGGTAACACGTAATCAATTTTCAACTTTAGAAATGCGCAAATCAAGTCCGTATTTTTCTGCATTAAAAACTATTGTCGAAACAGCATTTTATGAAAACCAGGTTCACCCAATTAAAACCTTAGAAGAGGCATATCAACTGGCTTCAAATGCTGCAGGTACAGTGATTTTAGACATGCCTGTCATTCATACTAAGGAATTGGGACTGCCTTCCTATGCTCGTGTGTTGTTAACAAATTCTGGTGCAGTCGTTGGACGAACAGCTAAAGCCCGTCGAATTTTTGGCCAAGACGAAGAGGAAGATGAGCGTTTGTTATCCATTGTCAGAAGTGCTGTCTATCAAGCACATCGTCGTCAATTTTACAAAGCTGATGCTATTGTTGGGTTAGATGAAAAATTCATGGTACGCGCCCATTTGATGGTGCCAGAAGAAGAAGTCAATAATCTTTATTCATGGTTATTGAATTTCCAAATTCTAGATGAAGAATTCAAAAATCGTTTGAAAGTTTCTAAGGTCTACAATGAAGATGATATTTTTGTCTTCTTTAATCCAAGATGGTCTCATCCAGATTACCCAGATGGTTTGGTCTATTTTGATACTAATCACAACTGTGTAGCTATTTTAGGACTCAATTATTTTGGTGAATTGAAGAAAGCGACTTTGACACTTGCCTGGGGAACAGCTGCACGTAATGGTTACGTGTCATGCCACGGTGGTTTGAAGATTTTCCAAGGAAAAGAAGGTCAGAAGGATTATGTAGCTTCATTCTTTGGTTTGTCAGGTTCAGGAAAATCTACTTTGACTCACGCTAAACATAATGGAAAATATGATATCAAAGTTCTACACGATGATGCTTTTGTTATTTCTGAAAAAGATGGCTCATCAATTGCCCTAGAACCATCATATTTTGATAAGACAAATGATTACCCAACAGGACATCCTGAACAAGATTTCTTTGTGACAGTTCAAAACTGCGGGGTGACTTTGGATGAAAATGGTCGTAAAAAATTGATGACAGAAGATATCCGAAATGGTAACGGTCGAACGGTTAAATCTCGTTTTGCGACACCAAATCGTGTTGACCATATCGAAGAGCCGATTAATGCCATCTTTTGGATTATGAAAGACGATTCTCTACCTCCATTGATTAAGGTTAATGACCCTCTCATGGCAGCAACGATGGGATGTACCTTGATGACTAAACGGTCAAGTGCTGAAAATATTGAAGGAAATAAACAAACACTTGTCATCGAACCATTTGCCAACCCATTTAGGGTTTATCCGCTCGTTGAAGATTATCAAAAATTCCGTTCACTATTTGAAGGAGATGTTGATTGTTACATCATCAATACTGGTACTTACATGGGACAAAGTATTCCGAAAGAAGTTTCTTTAGGTATTATTGAAAAGTTAGTTGATGGTGATGCTGAGTTTAAAGATTTTGGACCAATCGAAGGTTTCCAATATTTGGATTTGGCAGAATACCCTGTTCATCATTTTGACAGCAAGTATAAACAACTCATCCGTTCACGTATGCAGTTCCGTTTGAATTATTTGCTTTCATTCAACCAAAACAACCCAAAACTTGCTTTGCCAGTAGAAGCCATTTCACGTTTGGAAAAAGTGATTAATAATTTGAAATAGTACAATCAAAATCACGAGAAAGTTGACATTGATTGGATATTGCCATATTTTAGGAACATAAAAAAAGAGGCTAGACATTTTGTCCTAGCCTCTTTTTGCTTTTATTTCAAATGTAATTTTTGATTTTTTAGGTAAACTTCTGAAACAGGTGCGTATTTTTTAAGTTTTTTCAAGTCTTCTTTGTGGCTGACAAATGTGATAACAACACCTGATTTTCCCATACGTCCTGTACGGCCAGCACGGTGTGTGTAGGTTTCCTTATCACGAGCAACTTCAAAATTGATGACATATTCAAGATTGTCAATATCGATACCGCGTGCCACCAAATCTGTTCCCAGAAGAAGTGAGATATCATGATTCTTGAATTTTTCAAGGATGACTTTACGGAATTTTACATTGATATCTGAGGCTAAAGAAACAGCAGATGTGCGGTTGAACTGTAAGCGTTCCTCAGCTGCACCGAGGTCTGAAAGGCTATTGAAGAAGACGAGACCACGAAAATCAGGAATGTTTGCGAATTTACGAAGCAATTCAACACGGTCACGCTTGTCAACTGAAATGTAGTAGTGAGCAATCTGGTCAAGTTTTTGGTCAGAAAGATCGATAGTAATCGTATTTTCAGCTAAAACTTCAGGATCAACTTTATCTGTTGCGCTCATGTAAATCATTTGATGGTCGCGCGGAACACGGTGAATGATATTTTCAACAAAGTGATATTGTGAATCGCTAAGCAATTCGTCAAATTCGTCTAAGATGATGGTATCAACGTTCATCATTTTGATTTTTTTATGTTTAACGAGTTCAAAGACACGACCTGGTGTTCCGACAAGAATTTCAGGACCTTTTTTCAAACGTTCGATTTGACGTTTTTGGCTTGAGCCAGAAATAAAGAGTTGTGTAGACAGGTTTAATGGCTCAGCCCATGTTTTTGTAACTTCAAAAATTTGCCCAGCCAACTCGGTATTTGGAGCTAAGATAAGCAATTGCTGAGATTTTTTAGGCTTTAATTTTAGAAGTGCGGGAAAGAGATAAGCTAGGGTTTTACCAGTACCAGTCGGGCTAATGCCGAGTAAGTTATCTCCTTGTGAAATAGGCTCAAATACCTGTTTTTGAATGTCTGTCAGCTCTGAAAAGCTAAGTGATTTTAGCTGTTCTTGCCAAACTTGTGGAAATTGTGAAATCATAGGTTTCCTTTTCTATTCTATCTAGTCTTTACTTCATTATAACATAGAAAAAGCTAACTTTTTTTATTTAAAGGGCAAGTAAGGGATTTCAATGTTTGAAAATTTTAAAAAAAGTAGTAGAATAGATAGGAAATATTTTTTATTTGGAGTAATAAATGCGTAAAAAACCTATTATTATTGGTGTGACTGGTGGTTCTGGAGGCGGAAAAACCAGCGTTTCTAAAGCAATTTTGGCTAACTTTCAAGACCAAAAAATTGCTATGATTCAACACGATTCTTACTACAAAGATCAAAGCCATTTGACTTTTGAAGAGCGTGTTTCAACTAACTATGACCACCCACTTGCTTTTGATACTGATTTGATGATTGAACACATCAATGAATTGATTGCAGGTCGCCCAGTAGATATTCCAATTTACGACTACACACTACACACTCGTAGTGAAAAAACATATCGTCAAGAACCTCAAGATGTTATCATCGTTGAAGGTATCTTGGTTCTTGAAGACAAACGTCTTCGTGATTTGATGGATATCAAACTTTTTGTTGATACTGATGACGATATCCGTATCATCCGTCGTATTAAACGTGATATGGAAGAACGTGGACGTAGCCTTGATAGTGTTATTGAACAATACACTTCTGTGGTTAAACCAATGTTCCACCAATTTATCGAACCAACAAAACGTTATGCTGACATCATCATCCCAGAAGGTGCTTCAAACGTTGTCGCGATTGACCTTATTAACACTAAAATTGCTGCAATTTTGAAAGAAAATGAAGAATAAGTGAAGGGCTGGAAAATCCAGCTCTTTTTACTTTTAGTAATTATTTTCAGAAAATTTGTTTTATTTAGATTATTCTGTTGACTTTTACCTTAGAAAGGGGTATTATGTTAAAAAACGAAAAACATCGAAGGGAAAATAAGTCAATGACATTCGCAACAATGACAGTCTTGCTATTGCGTAATGAGGGCTAGTGCAGCATAAGCATTAGTCCTGTTTGGCTTACCAAGCGGGATAAAAACATCTCGCTTGACCGTGAGATGTTTTTATTTTTATCTTATTGTTTTTGCTAGAATTAGAAAGAGGTTACTATGCGTAAAGTTGAATTTCTTGATACCACTCTTCGTGATGGCGAACAAACGCCAGGGGTGAATTTTTCAGTTAAAGAAAAAGTTGCGATTGCTAAGCAACTTGAAAAATGGGGCATTGCATCAATTGAGGCTGGATTCCCAGCTGCTAGCCCAGATTCTTTTGAAGCTGTTCGCCAAATTGCTGAAGCTATGACAACAACAGCGGTGTCAGGATTGGCTCGTTCAGTCAAAGCCGATATCGATGCTTGCTATGAAGCTTTGAAAGATGCTAAATACCCGCAATGTCACGTCTTCATCGCGACAAGTCCAATTCACCGTGAATACAAACTGAAAAAGACAAAAGAAGAAATTCTTGATATTATCAAAGAACATGTAACTTATGCGCGTAGTAAATTTGATGTGGTAGAATTTTCTCCAGAAGATGCTACTAGAACGGAACTTGATTATCTTCTTCAAGTGGTTCAAACAGCGGTAGATGCTGGCGCAACTTACATTAATATTCCTGATACTGTTGGGTTTACAACGCCTGAAGAGTTTGGGCATATTTTCAAATACCTTATTGAAAATGTAACATCTGACCGTGAAATTATCTTTAGTCCGCACTGTCACGATGACCTTGGAATGGCGACAGCTAACACACTTGCTGCCATTAAAAATGGTGCAGGACGTATTGAAGGTACGGTCAATGGTATCGGTGAACGCGCAGGTAACGTTGCCCTTGAAGAAGTTGCAGTAGCTCTTAATATCCGCGAAGATTACTATCAAGCAACGTCAGATATTGTTCTTAATGAAACAGTTAACACCTCAGAATTGATTTCTCGCTTCTCAGGTATTCCAATTCCTAAAAATAAAGCAGTTGTTGGTGGAAATGCCTTTTCACACGAATCAGGGATTCACCAAGATGGTGTGCTTAAAAATCCACTTACTTATGAAATCATTACACCAGAGCTTGTTGGGGTTAAGCATAACTCACTTCCTCTTGGAAAACTTTCAGGTCGACATGCTTTTGTTGAAAAATTAAAAGAACTTGAAATTGCGTTTGAAGAGGCTGAAATTAAACCACTCTTTGGTAAATTCAAAAAGTTGGCTGATAAGAAAACAGAAATTACAGACGCTGATATCCGTGCTTTGGTTGCTGGAACAGAAATTGAAAATCCTGAAGGCTTCCACTTTGGTGATTTGAAATTGACATCTAATCCAGACGAAACGGTTACTGCTGAAGTGACAATGATTAATGCTGAGGATGAAGAAGTCGATGTAACAGCTGATGGTAAAGGTTCTGTTGAAGCTGTCTACAATGCCGTTGATAAATTCTTCAACCAAAAAGTTCGTCTGCTTAGCTACACTATGGATGCCGTGACAGATGGTATTGATTCTCAAGCGCGCGTATCCGTTTCAGTCGAAAATGATGATACAGGTACTATTTTTAACGCCTCAGGTATTGATTTTGATGTTCTTAAAGCTGGTGCCATTGCTTATGTGAATGCTAATGCTTTGGTTCAAAAGGAAAATGCGGGAGAAATTGGCAAGGCTGTTTCATTCCGTGATGTGCCAACAAATGATTAAGAAAGGATAGAGCAAGTAACGTATTTTCTTGCGAGTGATACAAGGATGACTAAAAAAATTGTGACATTGGCTGGTGATGGTATCGGACCAGAAATCATGGCAGCAGGTCTTGAAGTTCTTGAAGCTGTTGCTGATAAGATTGGATTTGATTATGATATCGATGCTAAACCTTTTGGTGGTGCAGGGATTGACGCTTGTGGTCATCCCCTACCAAAAGATACATTGGATGCTGCCAAAGCTGCGGATGCTATTTTGTTAGCAGCTATTGGTGGACCAAAATACGATAATGCAACAGTTCGACCAGAGCAAGGCTTACTTGCTATTCGTAAAGAATTGAATCTGTTTGCTAATATCCGTCCTGTTCGTATTTTTGATGCGCTTAAACACTTATCACCATTAAAACCTGAACGCATTGAAGGTGTAGATTTTGTGGTGGTTCGTGAATTGACAGGTGGCATTTATTTTGGCGAACACAAATTAGAAGATGAAGCTGCGCGTGATATCAATGACTACTCTGCTCAAGAAATCCGTCGCATCATTCGAAAAGCTTTTGAATTGGCACAAGTTCGTGGCAAAAAAGTGACTAGCATTGACAAACAAAATGTTTTGGCAACATCAAAATTATGGCGAAAAGTGGCTGAAGAAGTTGCGCTAGAATTCCCAGATGTGACTTTGGAACACCAATTGGTAGATAGCGCAGCCATGATTATGATTACTAATCCATCACGTTTTGATGTTGTGGTAACTGAAAATTTATTTGGTGATATTTTGTCTGATGAATCAAGTGTGCTTCCAGGAACTCTTGGCGTAATGCCTTCAGCTAGCCATTCAGAAAATGGGCCAAGTCTTTATGAACCAATTCATGGCTCAGCACCAGATATTGCTGGCAAAGGTATTGCAAATCCAGTCAGCATGATTTTGTCTGTTGCGATGATGCTTCGTGAAAGTTTCGGGGAACTTGCTGGGGCAGAAATGATTGAAGAAGCTGTCGACAAGACCTTTAACCAAGGTATTTTGACACGTGATCTAGGTGGTCAGGCAACAACAGCAGAAATGACAGCAGCCATTATTGCAAATCTATGAGTTTAAAAGATTATACAGTCCTTGCTTTTATCTTTTGGAATGTTTTTGTTTTTATCACTTATGGGGTTGATAAACAAAAAGCTAAGTCTGGCCATTGGCGAATTCCTGAAAAGACATTGTTGTGGGAAAGTATCTTGCTTGGTGGTCTTGGAGCTTTTCTTGGTGGAAAGATATTTCATCACAAAACATTAAAGTGGTATTTTAAAGCGTCTTGGTATTTAGGGATTATTATTGATATTGCTTTTATTTATTGGATTTCAGTCGTGTGGCATTAAATACTAAAAAGATAAGAGTAAAGACAGTGGAGGAAAATATGAGCGGAAAATCGATTTTTGATAAGCTTTGGGAACGTCACGTGATTACTGGTGAAGAAGGCGAACCTCAGCTTATGTATGTGGATCAGCATTATATTCATGAAGTAACAAGTCCGCAGGCCTTTCAAGGTCTTAGAGATGCTGATCGTAAAGTGCGTCGTCCAGAGTTAACATTTGGAACAACTGACCATAATGTTCCAACGGTTGACATTTTCAATATTCGTGATTTGATTTCAAAAAATCAAATTGACACTCTTGCAAGAAACGTTGAAGAATTTGGTATTGACGCAGCAACACATGGAAGCGAACGTCAAGGGATTGTTCATATGGTTGGTCCGGAAACAGGACGCAGTCAACCTGGCAAATTTATTGTCTGCGGGGACAGCCATACGGCGACACATGGCGCTTTTGGAGCTATTGCTTTTGGTATTGGAACATCAGAAGTGGAGCATGTGTTTGCGACACAATGCATTTGGCAAGTGAAACCTAAAAAAATGAAGGTCGAGTTTGTCGGAAAACCACAAAATGGGGTTTATTCAAAAGACTTTATTTTGGCTTTGATTGCTAAATATGGTGTTGATGCTGGCGTGGGTTATGCGGTCGAATATTGTGGTGAAGCTATTGATGCTCTTTCAATGGATGAACGCATGACCATTGCCAATATGTCGATTGAATTTGGTGCTAAAATGGGCTTGATGAACCCAGATCAAAAGACCTTTGATTATGTGAAAGGTCGTGAGGCTGCACCAAAAGGTGATAAATTTGAGCAAGCTGTAGAAGATTGGAAGACATTAGTTTCTGATCCTGATGCAGAGTACGACAAGGTAATCACTATCGATGTTTCTAACTTGGCACCTATGGTGACTTGGGGGACAAACCCTGAAATGGGTGTTGAATTTGGTCAACCATTCCCAGAAATCAAAGACATGAATGACGAACGTGCCTATCACTACATGGACATGAAACCGGGTGAGAAAGCAGAAGATATTGACCTTGGTTATGTCTTTATCGGTTCTTGTACCAATGCTCGTCTTTCAGACCTTCAATTAGCAGCTAAAATTGTTAAAGGAAAACACATTTCTCCAAAATTGACAGCTATCGTTGTTCCAGGGTCTCGTCCTGTTAAGAAAGAAGCTGAGCGACTTGGACTTGATAAGATTTTCTTGGATGCTGGCTTTGAATGGCGTGAGCCAGGCTGTTCAATGTGTCTTGGAATGAACCCAGACCATGTGCCAGAAGGTGTACATTGTGCCTCAACAAGTAACCGTAACTTCGAAGGGCGCCAAGGTTTTGGAGCTCGGACACATCTTTGTAGTCCTGCCATGGCGGCAGCGGCAGCGATTGCTGGTAAATTTGTAGATGTTCGTCAACTATCAGAAGTAGAATAAAGGAGAGAGACCATGGAAAAATTTACCGTCTATACAGGGAAGTCTGTCCCTTTGATGAATGATAATATTGACACTGACCAACTGATTCCAAAGCAATTTTTAAAAGCTGTTGATAAAAAAGGTTTCGGAAAAGATCTCCTTTTTGAATGGCGTTATTTAAATGATAATTACGATGAAAATCCAGATTTTATCTTTAATCAGCCTGAATATCGTGATGCGACGATTTTAATTTCTGGAGATAATTTTGGGTCAGGGTCATCACGTGAACATGCTGCCTGGGCACTTGAAGATTATGGTTTTCGTTGTGTGATTGCGGGTTCGTTTTCAGACATTCATTACAACAATGAATTAAAAAATGGCATGCTTCCCATTGTTCAACCATTGGAAGTGCGTCAAAAATTAGCTGCGCTACCTGCAGGAGAAGAAATTACCATTGATTTACCAAATCAAGTCATCAAATCATCAGCTGGCGAATTTCCATTTGAAATCGATAGTGAGTGGAAACGTAAGCTTGTTCTTGGTCTTGATGATATCGGGATTACTCTTCAGTATGAAGAATTGATTTCAGCCTACGAAAAAAATCGTCCAAGTTACTGGCAATAAAGTATTAAGCAGTAGGCAACCTAACTAAGCAGTCATTTTAATATAAATTGAGTTGAGATGCCATTGTCTCAGCTCTTTTTTACATCAAATTCACCCAAATATCATTTTTTCAAAGTATGACGAAGCAGGCTTTTTTTGATATAATTAAGCTTATGGAAAATACTAAGAAAATTGAGAATTATGAAATCATGTTAGCGCAAGCAAATGCTTTGTTTGCTAACGAAAAAAACTTGTTGTCTAACCTTTCAAATGCAAGTGCGCTCTTGAAGATGACTTTGCCAAATTCTGTTTTTACTGGCTTTTACCTTTTCAATGGTGAAGAGTTGCTTCTTGGGCCATTCCAAGGTGGGGTATCTTGCGTACACATTAAACTTGGTAAAGGTGTTTGTGGAGAATCAGCAGCTAAACGCGAAACAATGATTGTTGCAGATGTGACAAAACACGCCAACTACATTGCATGTGATTCTGCTGCCATGAGTGAAATCGTTGTTCCAATGGTTAAAGATGACAAACTTGTTGGTGTTTTAGATTTGGATTCACGTTTGACAGATGATTATGATGCTGTTGACCAAGAGTATCTTGAAAAATTTGCAGCTATTCTTGTCGAAAAATCATATTGGAATCTAGATATGTTTGGAGTTGAAAAATAATGTATCAAGCCCTCTATCGAAAATACCGTAGCCAAACCTTTGATGAAATGGTTGGGCAAACGGTTATTTCAACGACTTTAAAACAAGCAGTTTCTTCTGGCAAAATCAGCCATGCTTACTTGTTTTCAGGTCCACGAGGAACTGGTAAAACCAGTGCCGCTAAAATTTTTGCAAAGGCTATGAACTGCCCTCACCAGGTCAATGGTGAACCATGTAATCATTGCGATATTTGTCGTGATATTACAAATGGTAGTCTTGAAGATGTCATTGAGATTGATGCGGCGTCTAATAATGGGGTTGATGAAATTCGTGAAATTCGTGATAAGTCAACCTATGCACCAAGTCGTGCCACTTATAAAGTTTATATCATCGATGAAGTTCACATGCTTTCAACGGGGGCATTTAATGCGCTTCTAAAAACCTTAGAAGAACCAACAGAAAATGTTGTTTTCATCTTAGCGACTACTGAACTGCATAAAATTCCTGCGACAATTTTGTCACGTGTTCAACGTTTTGAATTTAAAGCGATTAAGTTAGCGGCTATTCGAGACCATTTGGCTAATATTCTTGGCAAAGAAGGCATTACATACGAAGAAGATGCTTTGACCTTGATTGCACGCTGCGCAGAAGGTGGAATGCGTGATGCTTTATCTATTCTTGACCAAGCACTAAGTCTTACAAGTGATAATCATGTCTCACTTGGCATTGCTGAAGAAATCACAGGCAGTATTTCAATGACAGCTCTGGATGATTTTGTAGCAAATATTTTAGCCAATCAAACAAGCCAAGCTCTGACAAATCTTGAAACAATTTTCGATAGTGGCAAGAGCATGAGTCGTTTTGCCACAGATTTATTGAACTATCTTCGTGATTTATTAGTGGTTCAAAGTGGCGGTGAAAATACACACACGAGTCAAGTTTTTCAAGAGAATTTGGCTAATGTTCAACAAGAGCGTATTTTTGCGATGATTGACTTGGTGACCAAAGCCTTACCTGAAATAAAAAACGGTGTTCAGCCTAAAATTTATGCTGAAATGTTAACCATTCAATTATCAGAATCAGGTAAACAAGCAGCTCTAGCCCAAGTACCAGAAGGTTTATCAGATGAACTTGCAAGACTACAGTCAGAAATCAAGGACTTGAAAGATGAACTAGCTAAACTAGATAGCTCTGCAATTTCACAAAAGGCGCCAAGCCGTAAAAAATCTAAGGCAAGTTATCAATACAAGGTTGATCGTGTTAAGATTTTGACGATTATGGAAGAGACAATCGTAGATAGTCAGAAATCAAGAGAGTATCTTGAAGCCCTTAAAGGCGCTTGGAATGAAATTTTGGATAGCATTTCAGCTCAAGACCGCGCACTTTTGCTTGGTTCTGAACCAGTTCTTGCAAATAGCGAAAATGCCATTTTAGCTTTTGATGCAGCCTTTAATGCCGAGCAAGCCATGAAACGAACAGACCTTAATGACATGTTTGGTAATATCATGAGTAAAGCTGCTGGTTTCTCACCAAATATTTTGGCTGTGCCTAGAAAAGACTTTAACAGCATCCGAACTGAATTTGCTCAAAATCTTAAAAAGAAAAAGCAAAACCCAGTAGAGGAAGAAGTCAAAGATGACTCTTTCATTCCAGAAGGTTTTGATTTTCTAGCAGATAAAATTAACAAAGTAGAAGATTAAAAGCCCAACATTTTGTTGGGCTTTTTTAAGTGAATAAATTATGGTATTACGGGGGAAGTTAATTAGAAATTTTATTCAACACTTTTTAGAGATTCAAGCATGTTAATTTTCTTGATTTTAGGTTTTAAGAAAAGATTAGTAATGATTAGGAAAATTAGTATGAGTATGTAAGAGATTGGAAAACTTTTTACATTTAATACACTTGGGAAAGCCATATCATCGGGAGCTAGATTACGACATAACATAAGATAAAACTTATAACTAAGGAGGCTTCCAATCATAGTTGAAAGAACAACCAAAATAAGATTTTCTCTTAGTATTAATGAGTTAATTTCAGAATCTATTAGACCTAACACTTTTTCTGTGGCAATATCTCTTGTACGTTCAAATATGTTAATAGAACTTATGTTATAAATGATTGTAAATAATAATAGTGCAGAAGCAACAATCATTAATACAATCATTTTGTAAATAGATTGACTAGCAACTGTGTAATCTATTTTTTGATTATCTTTTACTGTATAAGTGGAGAAATACGGATTATTTGAAAGACTATTTTTAGTTTTTCTTATGTCATTGCTTTTGACAAGGATATTAGAAATCGGTATAGTAATCCCTTTTTTATCCAAATAATCAAAATTGGTGTATAATCCTTGATTAGTATAACTTAAGTATGTTCCTGTTACCTTTGTAGTAATTATTTTTGTATTACCAGTAGTATCAGTTATTGACAATTTAATATTGTCATTAGTCTTTAAATTTAATTCTGACAGTAATTTTTCGGAGATGAATACTCCGTTTGCCTTGTTGATATTTATTGATTTATTTTTGGAATTAAGTAAGTTGATTGAATGATTACTATTGTCAATGATATTTAACTTTGTTGATTTAGAACCAATTTGAACTGGTACTACCGAATAAGGAGTATAAGATTTAACTGCACTCAATTTATAATTTATTAACGCTTGTTTATTTTGAGGTTGGGTTAGTGTTGCACAAATATCATATTTTCTATTTACTTCAAATTCTGTTTTGATAATATCTGATAGTGAAAAATTTAGTCCAATGGATGAAATGATTAGACAAACTGAAAAGATAATTCCGATTGAACTGAAAATAAAGCGTCTCTTATTTAATTTGATATTATTAAATACAAGTTTATTTTCTAGACTTAGATTATCCCATATAAATGGGATTTTTTCTAGGATTGAGTGAGTAGCTGTTTTAGATAATTTTGGTCTTAATAGACTTGCTGGTTTTTCTTGTATTATTTTCCAGCATGTAAGAAATGTAATTGAGTTTTCTAAAATTAAAAGCAGTAGTATGAAAACACCAAGTGAAATTGCAATACTTGGGGAGTTGAGTTTTGGAAAATCAAAAAGAATAGTTAGGGTACTTATGAGTAGTTTTGGAAAAATTAAAATTCCTAAAAAGCTACCTATGAAACTTCCGAGTATTACTGTTAGTGTCGGCAAAATTAAAACACTAGAGTAAATAATTCTATTAGGTTGCCCATTTGCTTTAAAAATAGCTAAAGTCTGTCTTTGATTTTCGACGTAGCGGCCCATGCTTACCAATGTGATAAGTACGGATAGCAGACAAAAAATAAGAGGTAAAATAAATTTCATAGCACTAATTGTTTTTAACTTAGACTTAAACATAGCGTAGCTAACATTTTTATCACTAGAGACAAAGTTTAAGTTTTTAAATTTTGTTTCTAGTTTTTTTACTAACGCTTTTTTATTAGTGCCACTAACTGTAATTAGGAGTTGATTTGGAATGAGTTGAAAATTATTCTCTAAATACTTTTTATTCATAAAGGCGTAGCCATATGTTTTATGATTTGGAACGGGCTGACTAGGGTCTTTGATTTGGTAGAGAAACTCGGCTGATTGGATTTTACCGGATATTTTAACGTTTTTTTCAATCCCCAACACTTTTATTTTAATTGAATCCCCCACTTTTAGATGATTTTTCGTCATAAAAAGGTGATCCAAAGCAATTTCAGATGATTCGTTATTAGGAAGTCTTCCTTCTAAAATAGATACTTTATTTATTTTATGTGTATTGCTATTAATCACTAAATCTGAATCGTGATACTGCCCTAAAATTTGTATACGATTTTCAATCGATTTAATTTCTTTTAATTTCTTGATGCTAGAGGTAATAGTTGAAATACCATTACCTGTAGCATACACATCTGATAAATTTGAAGTTTCATAATAGTTTGAAATAGACGTATTAAGGGTGTCGTAAGCAGAAGAAAGTCCTATAAAAAATGCCACTCCAATAGCTATGATAATTGATATTGTAGAAATTTGAGAAAAATTTTTCCTTATGTCTTTAAAGAAACTTTTAATAATATAAATCATAATAAATCACCAGTCTAAATCGTTAATATTTGCTTTTTGTTTATTTAAATAGAGATTGTCAATTGTACCATTTTTAATTTTTATAACTTTATCAGCAATTTTTGCAATTTCAGCATTGTGAGTAATGATTATTATTGTTTTATGATCTTTTTGATTTATTTCTTGAAGTAATTTTAAAACTTCTTTACTGGTGAAAGAATCAAGAGCGCCCGTTGGCTCATCGCATAGTAGAAGTAGTGGATTTTTGGCAACAGCTCTGGCAATAGCGACACGCTGTTGTTCCCCGCCAGAAAGTTGGGCAGGAAAATTATTATAACGTTCTTTTAATCCGACTTTGGATAAAGTTTCTTCAGCGTTAAGAGGATTTTTTACATAATTGCTAGCAAATTTGACATTATCTAAAGCAGTTAAGTTAGAAATAAGATTATAAAATTGAAAGACAAAACCTATTTTATCTCTTCTGTAGGATATTAATTGTTTGTTAGTGTATTTTGAAATATTATCATTATCAACTATGATATCTCCAGAAGTTGGAGAATCCATACCTCCAAGTAAGTTTAATAGCGTTGTTTTTCCTGCTCCGCTAGCTCCTAGGATCACTACGAATTCTCCCTTTTCAATATTAAAAGAAATATTATTAACAGCCTTTACTGTTATATTATTCGTTTGAAAAATCTTACAGACATTAGTAAGCTGTATAATATTTTTATTCATATTGTAATTTCCTCCTATTTTTCATCAAAAAAGTTATCTACTAAAGAGTCGATAATTGTTTTTAGAGCATTGTTATATTGTTTCCCGAAGTCTTTAGCTCTAATAGTTGAGAAAAGGATAATTTGAATCATCACAACAAGTCGAGAAGTGGGAATTGTTGATTCAAGATGTAATTGTTCTAAGATATTTTCTACATCAATAATATCTTGAGAAATAAGAGTTTCTTTCAAATTCTGAGGTAGTTTCCTCAAAACTTTTTCAAACTCAACTCCATCCAATTCATGAATCCAAGGGTAATTCTGTAGTCTTTCAGAAATAAGTAATAAAATTAATTTCAGCTTTTTTTTGTTAGGCTGTTGTTTTTTGTTTACAATAGAAACTATTTCAGTAATTAATTTTTGCTGAATATTAGTTACTACATGAAAGAATAGAATTTCTTTAGAAGGGAAAAAATTATAGAATGAACCTTTAGAAATACCAACCTTTTTAACTAGTTCATCAACTGTAATCTTATTAATTTTTTGAAAACGTAATTCATCTTCAAATGCATCGATTAATGCAGTAGTGATTGCGCTTTTTTCTTCGGGTGTGAATCCTTTTGACATCTTATCACCTCATAGTTTATTCGTGACTAAAAAAACTTTTTTTAGTCACAGTGATTATATAATTTTTTTTAAAAAATATCAAATAGTCCTTGACAAAAAAACTATAAAGGTATGCAACGACATAACAGTCATGTCTGAAAAAACAAAAACAAGCACCTGTTCAAGAAGAAGTTAAAGATGACTCTTTCATTCCAGAAGGTTTTGATTTTCTAGCAGATAAAATTAACAAAGTAGAAGATTAAAAGGAAGTTTCAATCGAAACTTCCTTTTAACGTGAAATCCTACCAGCGAAAACTGCTAAAAGCAGCTATCTATGCTATAATAAAGATATGACTATAAGACGTTTTATTTTAATGGCACTCATGTGCGCCTTTGAAACCTACTTTTTTAATGAATGTTTATTTAATGGAGATTATTTCTTTGCTTTCTTTTGGGGGTTATTTTTGCTACGTGACCTTCAACGTGCCTACACGGTTGATAAGGTCTTGCAGACCCTAACATCAACTACCAAGAAGAAAGACTGATTTCACCGCTACGAAGCAATTTTTCTTGACCATTGTCAAGTTTGACAATCAGATGCCCTTGATTGGTAATGTCTTGGGCGATTCCTGAGTATAGACAATCATTTTCTGTAAAAGTCACTTGTTTATCTAAGACAAGTGATTTTTCTTTGTAAACTTTGATTAAATCTTTTTCTGGAATAGTGAAGAAGAGTTTCCAAATTTCGGTGATGAGTTGGTTGCGCGTGATGCTAGGTTGCTCAGAAAAAAGTGAGCCAGCTTTTTTTGAAATATCATCTGGAAAATCCGTAACGTGAAAATTAATGCCAACGCCGATAATAACATCGGTAATCAAGCCAGTTTCAACCGATGAGATAGCTTCAGTTAAAATGCCAGCGATTTTTTTACCATTGTAATAGATGTCATTGACCCATTTGATGTCTGTTTCGATGCCAGTTAGTCGCGAAATGGCTTTAACAACGCTTGAGGCTACCATGAGTGTATAAGGTTTCACTTCTTCAAAAGGAACATTTGGTTTAAGGTGAAATGACATATAAATGCCACCTTGTTTTGAGGCAAAAAATTGTCTACCAAAGCGTCCTTTGGCTTGCTCTTGACTTGGAGCTAAGTAGAGGTGCGCTTCTTTATCTTCATCTAAATGATTTTTAGCATCTAATTGAGTTGATTGGCTTTTTTCGTTGAGACTAACGGCTATCTTTAAATCTTTAGAAATGATTTCCGGAAGTAGCAAGTCACCTGAGAGAATTTTATAGCCACGTTTTTTAACAGAATCAATCTGAACGCCTTTTTCTTCTAAAGTCTTGATGGCTTTCCAAATAGCGGTCCTAGAAAGCTCGAACTCATTTGCTAACGTTTCTCCGCTAATGTAATCATTTTGGTTTTGTAAATAATGATAAATTTTTTCGTAGGTTTTCATATCAATAGTATAATATATTTTTTCTAAATATTCTTAATGAAAAATGAATTTGTTACGAAATGGTAAGAATTTTTCTATAGGCAATTTGGGTAAAACGTGGTACAATATTCTAGTCAATGAGTCCCGATAAGACAATCTGGCGGTTTAATAGTGTGTTCTTCTTCGTTAGCTCATCTTGATATTCTTCAGTATTATCTGCGATTTCGCTAACTTGACTAACACGCTATTGACCGTGCCATCTCTTTTTAGATGATTTAGATTGGTACTTTGTAACTCATTAGAAATGTCTACTTTTAATGTGGAGGTTTCGAAAGGGAAAAATTCCCGACATTTTAATGCCTATAGGTATTAAAATGAAAAATTAATGATATGGGGGGACATTTTTATGTCAGAACGTAAACTTTTCACGTCTGAATCAGTTTCTGAGGGGCATCCAGATAAGATTGCAGACCAAATTTCAGATGCTATTTTAGATGCTGTGTTGGAACAAGATCCTGATGCACACGTTGCAGCAGAAACAGCTGTATACACTGGGTCAGTCCATGTTTTTGGAGAAATTTCAACAACAGCTTATGTTGATATTAACCGTATTGTTCGCGATACTATCGCAGAAATCGGTTATACAAATGCTGAGTATGGCTTCGCTGCTGAATCAGTTGGTGTTCATCCATCATTGGTTGAACAATCACCTGATATTGCACAAGGGGTTAACGAAGCATTAGAGGTTCGTGGAAATGCCGATCAAGATCCACTTGACTTGATTGGTGCTGGTGACCAAGGTTTGATGTTTGGTTTTGCTGTTGATGAAACGCCAGAATTGATGCCATTGCCAATTTCACTTTCTCACAAATTGGTTAAAAAATTGGCAGATTTGCGTAAATCAGGCGAAATTTCATACCTTCGTCCAGATGCGAAATCACAAGTCACAGTTGAATATGATGAAAATGACAAACCAGTTCGTGTCGATACTGTCGTTATCTCAACTCAACATGACCCAGAAGCAACCAACGAACAAATTCACAATGACGTGATTGAAAAAGTCATCAAAGCAGTTATTCCAGCTAAATACCTTGATGACAAGACTAAATTCTTCATCAATCCAACTGGTCGTTTTGTAATCGGTGGTCCTCAAGGGGATTCTGGTTTGACTGGTCGTAAGATTATCGTTGATACTTACGGTGGTTATGCACGTCATGGTGGTGGTGCTTTCTCTGGTAAAGACGCTACAAAAGTTGACCGTTCTGCATCATACGCTGCACGTTACATCGCTAAAAATATTGTTGCTGCTGGTTTTGCAAGCAAAGCAGAGGTGCAATTAGCTTATGCTATCGGTGTGGCACATCCAGTTTCAGTTCGTGTTGATACATTTGGTACTAACACAGTTGCTGAAAGCAAATTGGAAGCTGCTGTTCGTGAAGTCTTTGACCTTCGTCCAGCAGGTATCATTAAGATGCTTGATTTGAAACGTCCAATTTACCGTCAAACAGCTGCTTACGGACACATGGGACGTACAGATATCGATCTTCCATGGGAAAAACTTGATAAAGTCGATGCTTTGAAAGAAGCTGTAAAATAAATATAGAAACGTTGCACTGATAGTGCGGCGTTTTTTTTATCCTAGATTTTTTGTTTTAAAAATAAGGGGAAAATCTTTCAATCTTTTGCTAGACTATACAGTAGGAGGTGAGGGTAATGATTTCACGATTTAATCAAACAATGACCTACCTTGAAAGTGTATTAACGACCGAAATTGATAAACAAAAAGTTCAACACTTATCAGGATATTCCTATGCTATGTTTTCTCGCTTATTTTCTGTCTTGGCAGATATGACCTTATCGGAGTATTTGCGTAAGCGTAGATTATCAGAAGCGGTTAATGATTTGAAGATGTCATCTGATAAGGTGATTGATATTGCTATGAAATATGGTTATGATTCTGCGGATAGTTTTAGCGCAGCTTTTAAAAAATTCCACGGTTCAACGCCAACTGAAGTTCGTAAGGGAATGCCCTACAAAGTATTTCCAAAAGTTTACTTATCATTAACGGTAAGTGGAGGTAAGTCTATGAATATCACAATTGAAAAGAAAGCGGCTTTTGCGGTTGCTGGTGTTTTAGCATCGCAGATTGAAAGTAAAGATTGCCCAGGAGTTTGGGATGAACTCTATGCTAAATTTGATATTGCTGATTTAAAAGCATTAGGAAATGGTCAAAGTTTTGGTGTCTGCTCAGAGCTCTCATCTGGTGTGGGACTTAATTACTTAGCGGGATATGATGTTACAGATAAGAAAAAGGCACAAGAGTTGGGCTTGAGTCTTTTAGAAGTAGCAGAAATGCAGTATGCGATTGTTCCAGTCAGAGGCAATGTTCCAGAGTCTATTCACGAAGCTTGGAAATATGTTCTTGAAGTATTTTTTCCAGAAAATGGTTATCGCCACTCTGGTGCTCCAGATTTTGAGGTTTATGCAGAAGGAGATATTCACGCTGAAGATTATGAAATGGCTTTGTGGATACCGATTGTTAAAGAAGAGGTTAAATAGCTGACCAATATTTTTAATAAAGTCCATCAGTTTGTTACACTTGCCATAAAGTAGACATTTGAAACAGGTTTAACCTTGATTTTAAAGTTTTTTGACTAAAAAAGTTTGAAAAATAAAAGTAGTAGTTTCTGCTTATGATATTAAAACACGAAAAAATATGACAAAATCTTAACAAAGTGTCAAAATATTCACCATAATCAGTTTGTCAAATGCCATAATCTATGATAAAATGTAAAGGTTGAATTCTAGCAGAAAGTTTTGAATGTATGCGTAAAATTGTTATTAATGGTGGCAAACCTTTAAAGGGAGAGGTTGCTATTTCGGGTGCTAAGAATAGTGTTGTGGCTTTGATTCCAGCAGCTATTCTATCTGATGATATTGTTATTTTGGATGGAGTTCCTGCCATTTCCGATGTTGATAGTTTGATTGAGATTATGGAAGTGATGGGAGCTAAGATTAAGCGAGAAGGCGAAACGCTTGAAATTGATCCACGTGGTGTTAAAAATCAACCAATGCCATATGGAAAAATCAATAGCTTGCGTGCTTCTTATTATTTCTATGGTAGTTTGCTTAGCCGATTTGGTGAAGCGACTGTTGGACTTCCAGGTGGATGTGATCTTGGGCCTCGTCCGATTGACCTTCACTTGAAAGCTTTTGAGGCTATGGGAGCTCAAGTATCTTATGAAGGCGAAGCAATGCGTCTTGCAACAGATGGTGAACCAATTCATGGTGCTCACATCTATATGGATACTGTTAGTGTTGGTGCAACCATCAACACTATGCTTGCTGCGACAAAAGCTAAAGGTCGTACTATCATTGAAAATGCTGCTCGTGAACCAGAAATCATTGATGTTGCGACATTGTTGAACAATATGGGAGCTCACGTACGCGGTGCAGGTACTGACGTTATCACTATCGAAGGTGTTGAAAGCCTTCACGGGACACGTCATCAAGTGATTCCTGACCGTATTGAAGCAGGTACTTATATTGCTATGGCAGCAGCAATCGGTGAAGGAGTTCGTATTACTAACGTCCTTTATGAACACCTAGAGAGCTATATTGCGAAACTCGAAGAAATGGGTGTTCGTATGACCGTTGAAGAAGATGCTATTTTTGTTGAAAAACAGTCAACTCTAAAAGCTGTTTCAGTAAAAACATCACCATATCCTGGTTTTGCAACTGATTTGCAACAACCAATCACACCATTGTTGTTAGTGGCAGAAGGTCGTGGTACGATTTTGGATACCATCTATGAAAAACGTACTAACCACGTCGCTGAATTGGTGAGAATGGGTGCGGATATTTCAATTGTTGGCGGACGTATTGCTTATCAAGGACCTAATAAATTGACAGGAGCACCTGTTAAAGCGTCAGACTTGCGTGCTGGTGCAGCTCTTGTGACAGCTGGTTTGATGGCAGAAGGTCAAACAGAAATTACCAACGTTGAATTTATTTTACGTGGTTACTCAAATATTATCGAAAAATTGACAGCCTTAGGTGCTGATATTAAATTAATCGAAGAATAAGAAAGGAGTCTTAGGGCTTCTTTTTTTGTTTGAATTCTGCTAAACCAAATTTTAAAGTCGTGTGTTATAATAAGGACATGGATATTTGGACGCGTTTAGGACGTTATGCCTCTTTTGAAACAGAACGCATGTATTTACGTCCTTTTACATACAAGGATAGTCAGGATTTTTTTGAGATTTGTAGCAATCCTGATAATCTTCGTTTTATTTTTCCAAGTCGTGCCACACATGAGGAAAGTGATTTTCTCATGGTTCATTATTTTATGAAGGAACCGCTCGGTGTTTGGGCGATTGAAGACAAAAAAACTCGTAAAATGATTGGTTGTATTCGTTTTGAAAAACTTGACCATAATCGTATGACAGCAGAAATTGGTTATTTTATGAATCAAGCTTTTTGGGGCAAGGGGTTAATGACAGAGTGCTTAAAAACACTTGCTTTTTTGAGCTTTCAAGAGTTAGGTCTGCAAAATTTACATGTGATTGCTCATGCAGAAAATATAGCCAGTCAGCGAGTAGCGCAAAAATCAGGTTTTCGTTTGAAACGTCAATTCAAGGGAAGTGACCGCTATAGCCGAAAAATGCGCGATTATGTTGATTATCAGTTGAGTAAAGGTGACTATCGTTATGAGTAAACATCAGAAAATATTAGAGTATCTGGAGAATTTGGCGGTTGGTAAGCGCGTGAGTGTGCGAAGTATTTCTAATCATTTAAATGTTAGTGATGGGACCGCTTATCGTGCTATCAAAGAAGCCGAAAATCGTGGTATCGTAGAGACGAGACCTCGAAGTGGAACGGTTCGTATCGAAAAGAAACCTGCCGTTCGCATTGAGCGATTGACTTATTCAGAAATTGCTCGTATCAGTGATTCGGAGGTTTTAGCAGGAAAAGCAGGGCTTAGCCGAGAGTTTAGCAAGTTTTCAATTGGGGCTATGACCCAAGAAAATATCTTGCGTTATTTGGTTAAAGGTGGGCTTTTGATTGTTGGGGACCGTGAAAACATCCAATTGCTGGCGCTTGAAAAACATAACGCCATTTTGGTAACTGGAGGATTTTCTGTCTCAGAAGCTGTTATTCGTCTAGCTGATGAGCTTGGCATTCCTGTCATGGTGACTAATTACGATACGTTTACAGTTGCCACGATGATTAACCATGCTTTGTCTAATTTGCGCATTAAGACAGATTTGACAACGGTTGAGCAAGTTTATCAAGTCAAAGCAGAATACGGATTTTTGCACGAAGGTGACACTGTTCGTGATTTTAACACCTTGATTAAGCAAACCAAGAATGTCCGTTTTCCAGTCGTCAATAGTAAAAATCTTGTTGTCGGTGTTGTCAGTATGTTTGACGTTGTTGATAAGGAAAATAACGTTGATATCAAAAGTATCATGTCTCGCAATTTGATTGTAGCTAAACCGCAAGCGAGTCTGGCTAATATTAGTCAAAAAATGATTTTTGAAGATCTTAATATGCTGCCAGTTGTGGCTGAAGATTTGACTTTACTTGGAGTGATTACACGCCGTCAGGCTGTCGAGAATTTACAGAACCTACAGCATTCAAGTCCTTACACTTACAGTGATCAGATGCTGTCTAATTTGAAGCAAGAAGATGGTGTTTACCAATTCATTGTTGAACCAGCGATGATTGACCATGCAGGAAATTTTGCGCAAGGTGTTCTGACCGAATTTATCAAAGAAATTAGTGTTCGAGTCTTAACGAAAAAACACCAAAAGAATATTATTATTGAACAATTGATGCTTTATTTCTTGCAAGCTGTTCAGATTGATGATCGTTTGGTGATTCAACCAAGGATTATTACAGAAAAACGTCGTAGCTCGGTGATTGATTTTGAAATTCTTTTAGATGATCAAATTGTCGCCAAAGCTCTGGTAACGACAAAAATCAATTAATTTTTTCTATCAAAAAGTGACTAGAACGTTACCTTTTTGACAGTTTGGTGACTATCAGTGTATAATTAAGAGTACTGATTCTTTTTAGAGTTTATTATAGGAGATAGATAATATGATTACATTAAAATCAGCTCGTGAAATCGAAGCAATGGATCGTGCAGGAGATTTCCTTGCTTCTATCCACATCGGTTTACGTGATGTTATTAAACCAGGTGTTGACATGTGGGAAGTTGAAGAATATGTTCGTCGCCGTTGTAAAGAAGAAAATGTTCTTCCACTTCAAATTGGTGTTGATGGTTCAATCATGGATTACCCATATGCTACATGTTGTGGTCTTAATGATGAAGTGGCTCACGCTTTTCCACGTCACTACATCCTAAAAGAAGGCGATTTGCTTAAAGTTGATATGGTTATGAGTGAACCACTTGATAAGTCAGTGGTTGACGTATCAAAACTAAACTTTGATAACGTTGAACAAGTTAAAAAATACACGCAATCATATTCTGGTGGTGTGGCCGACTCATGTTGGGCATACGCTGTTGGTGAAGTTTCAGAAGAAGTTAAAAATCTGATGGATGTTACCAAAGAATGCCTTTATATTGGTATTGAAAAAGCTGTTGTTGGTAACCGTATCGGTGATATCGGTGCAGCGATTCAAGAATATGCTGAAAGCCGCGGCTACGGTGTCGTTCGTGATTTGGTAGGTCACGGTGTTGGTCCTACAATGCACGAAGAACCAATGGTACCTCACTATGGTAAAGCAGGTCGTGGACTTCGTTTGCGCGAAGGTATGGTATTGACTGTTGAACCAATGATTAATACAGGAACATGGGAAATCGATACTGACATGAAAACTGGCTGGGCTCACAAAACCCTTGATGGTGGGCTATCATGTCAATACGAACATCAATTTGTTATCACAAAAGACGGTCCTGTTATTCTAACAAGCCAAGGAGAAGAAAGAACTTACTAAGATGAAGCGAAAGCAATTCTTAGACAAATTATGGTCTAAATTAGAGTGGCAACCGCTGCAAGTTTATTTAAAACACTATCGCAGTGCTGAGATTGATTTATCAGCAATTGCTGTTGCTTATTATTTACTGCTGACAGCCTTTCCGCTGATTGTCATTGCAGCTAATATTTTCCCTTATCTGAACATTGATGTTAATATTTTGTTGGCATTTATGAAGAAAAATTTGCCAACTAACCTTTACCCATCGGTATCGGCTATTACGATTGATATTTTCTCAAAACCTTCAGGTAGTATTTTGGGAGTTGCCACTTTAACAGCATTTTGGACTATGTCTAAATCGTTGACCTCTCTTCAAAAAGCAATTAATAAAGCCTATGGCGTAGCGCAACACAGAGATTTTGTGATTGGTCGATTAGTGGGAGTAATTGGAAGTCTCTTGATTCTTTTCTTACTGACTTTCGTCTTAATCTTTTCGACTTTTTCAAAAGCTGTTTTGCAAGTGATCAATTCATACTATGATTTAAGTGACACGATGGCTACCGTGATTTTGAATCTAGCACAGCCGGTGACTGTCTTGACCATTGTTATCGGATTGATGTTACTGTATTTTATTCTGCCTAATGTCAGAATTCGACGTTTTCGCTATATCTTGCCAGGAACCATTTTTACCTCAGTCGTCATTGTGTTCTTGAATAACTTGTTTAGTAGCTATATTCTACGAACTTTTGAACGAATGGTTGACATTAAAACATTTGGATCGGTCGTGATTTTTGTATTAATGTTATGGTTTATCTTTCTTGCCCATATCTTGATTTTAGGAGCTATTTTTAACGCTACTTATCAAGAACTGCGTCAAGGAAAAATGGAAAGTAGACGAGGCGATTTGTTGTCACTTTTGGCACAACGAGGCAAAAAAAAATAACACCTTTGGGTGTTATTTTTTGTCTTTAAAGACTAATAATTTGCTAAGGACGTAATTTAAGACGATGATTAATACTTGAGAAAAGAGAGTTTCGATAGCATTGACCATTGAAATGTTGTTGTTAACAAATTGTCCGATGATGTGCGGGAATTTTGTGACCAAAAAGAATGCCAAAGCTAAATCTAAAATGAGTGTTGACAAACGTGCAATGGTGAATTTGACTAAACGCTCAAACCAACCTTTACGAACTTGATTGAAAACAAAATAATCATTGGTAAAGAAGGCAAATAAAATAGCAACAATATTAGCAATAACAGCTGAGAAAGTTGCAGAACTTGTCAGTGAAAAGATAACTAAACGTGTTCCCATGTAGACAAGAGTTGTTAGAACACCAAAAAAGAGATACTTAAAAACTTCGCTTGTGATTAATTTTTTCATAGGTCTACTATATCAAATTTTAGAAAAATGTGCTATACTTTTAAGCGTTGTCTTGACGACCCTTGGTGCTTAGTTCCCTTTCGCCAAGCATATTACAAACGTTGGAAGCTAGCCTTTCAAACGTCAAAGGAGAAGAAAATGGAAAAATTCACTATGCGTGATTTTGTTCGAGTTGCCCTTGTTGCAGCACTTTATGTTGTTTTAACAATCACACCGCCTCTAAATGCGATTTCTTACGGTGCTTATCAGTTCCGAGTATCAGAAATGTTAGTATTTTTGGCTTTTTATAATCGTAAATATATTATCGGCTTAACAGCAGGTTGTATGATTGCTAATTTATATAGTTTTGGTCTCATCGATGTCTTTGTCGGTGGTAGCCAGACTTTTATTTTCTTGATGCTAGGTGTAACCTTGTTTGACCGCTATAAAGATCAATATCTCTTTAATGGTTTATTTAACAAAGCATTCTTTTATTTCTCACTATTATTTGCGGCTTCAATGTTTACCATTGCCACAGAGTTGCATATTGTTGCTAACGCACCTTTCTTGATGACGTGGTTTACATCAGCTGTGGGAGAACTTGCATCACTTCTAATCGGCTCACTTGTCATGGATAAATTAGCCAGTCGCATTGAATTGACTGCTTGATATACCAAAAGAATTTCCAAAAGTGGAAGTTCTTTTTTTCTATATAATATCTTCAAAAAATGATAAGTTTTAAAGAGTATTTTTCTTTAGATGTGTTAAAATAGTATATATGAAAGAACGTATTCAAAAATTGGTTGATGAACTCAACCAGTATCGAAAAGAGTATTATACACAAGACCAACCAACGGTCTCTGATAGTGAGTATGACAAGCTCTATCGTGAATTGGTAGAGCTTGAAAAGGCTAATCCAGACTTGATTTTGCCGGATAGTCCGACACAAGCAGTTGGGGGTCTTATTTTAGATGGCTTTGAAAAATATCAACATGAAACACCACTGTATAGTTTACAAGATGCTTTTTCACGTGAGGAATTAGATGATTTTGATCGTCGCGTCAAGGCAGAATTTCCAAATGCATCTTACATGGCTGAGCTTAAGATTGATGGACTTTCAGTATCATTAGTCTACGTAGACGGTGTACTTCAAGTTGGTGCAACACGTGGTGATGGTTCAATCGGTGAAAATATCACTGAAAATGTCAAACGCATCAAAGACATTCCACACAAATTGGACGAGCCTTTGACAATCACGGTTCGAGGCGAAGCTTATTTGCCGAGAGAATCTTTTGATAAGATTAACGAAGAACGTCGGGAAAGTGGTCAGTCAGAATTTGCCAATCCTCGTAATGCCGCAGCTGGTACCCTTCGTCAGTTGAATACTGCAGTCGTTGCAAAACGTAATCTAGCAACCTTCTTGTACCAAGAAGTGGCGTCAACAAGTATGACCACACAAAATGACGTTTTAGAAGAATTGTCTCGTTATGGTTTTTCAGTTAATCCAAAACGCATTACAACATCTTCAATGGAAGATATCTGGGCATTTATTCAAGAAGTGGCTGCAGAGCGTGATAGCCTTCCGTATGATATTGACGGTATCGTTATTAAGGTTAATAGCCTTGCTATGCAAGAAGAACTTGGATTTACAGTTAAGGCACCACGTTGGGCGATTGCTTATAAATTTCCAGCTGAAGAAAAAGAAGCTGAGATTTTGTCAGTAGATTGGACGGTTGGTCGCACGGGAGTTGTTACCCCAACAGCTAATTTAACGCCTGTTCAACTTGCAGGAACAACTGTTAGTCGTGCGACTTTGCACAATGTGGATTATATTGCTGAAAAAGATATCCGAATCGGAGATACCGTTATTGTCTACAAGGCGGGAGATATTATTCCAGCGGTACTTCACGTGGTTGAAAGTAAGCGTGATAATCAAGTCCCAATGCCAATTCCTGAGACGTGTCCGTCATGTGGCAGTGAGCTGATTCACTATGAGGATGAAGTGGCGCTTCGCTGTATTAACCCACTTTGCCCAAGCCAGATTCAAGAGCGCTTAACGCATTTTGCCAGTCGAGATGCCATGAATATAACTGGTCTTGGACCTTCAATCGTTAAGAAACTCTTTACAGCGGATTTGGTTCATGACGTTGCAGATATTTATCGACTAAGTGTCGAAGATTTGCTGACGCTTGATGGCTTTAAAGAAAAATCAGCTGAAAAACTTTACAATGCTATCCAAGCATCAAAAGCTAATTCAGCAGAAAAATTATTATTTGGTTTAGGAATCCGTCATGTTGGTGCTAAAGCAAGTCGTCAGCTCCTAGAAGTTTTTGAAAGTATCGAAAACCTTGTGGCAGCAGACGAAGAAGCTATTGCTAATATTGATGGTCTTGGAACAGTTATTGCTAAGTCACTGCGCAGCTATTTTGCAAAAAAAGAAGCCGAAGAACTTTTGGCAGAATTGAAAAATGCTGGTGTTAATTTTGTTTATCTTGGAAAGAAAGTTTCCAAAGATGCTCAATTAGCTGGTTTGACAGTGGTTTTAACTGGGAAACTCCAACGCTTAACGCGAAATGAAGCTAAAGAAAAGTTGCAGGATTTAGGAGCTAAGGTTACAGGCAGTGTTTCTAAAAAGACAGATATTGTCGTTGCAGGAGCAGATGCAGGATCAAAATTGACAAAAGCCCAAGCTCTTGGAATTGACGTTCGTGATGAAGCTTGGTTAGAAAGTTTATAATCTTTTTGAGGTAATATAATATGGTCAAAAAACAAAAACGAGCACGTTTAATCTATAATCCGACCTCTGGCCAGGAAATTATGAAGAAAAATGTTGCCGAAGTTCTAGATATTTTAGAAGGCTTTGGTTATGAAACTTCTGCCTTTCAAACAACACCCGAAGAAAATTCAGCTCGCAATGAAGCTGAGAGAGCAGCAAAGGCTGGCTTCGATTTAGTCATTGCTGCGGGTGGTGATGGAACGATTAATGAGGTTGTTAACGGAATTGCTCCGCTAGAAAAACGACCAAAAATGGCAATTATTCCAACAGGTACGACAAATGACTTTGCGCGTGCCCTTAAGATTCCTCGTGGAAATCCCGTTGAAGCTGCAAAAATTATTGGTAAAAACCAACTGATTCACATGGATATTGGTCAAGCGCGTGAGGATACGTATTTTATCAATATCGCTGCTGCAGGTTCATTCACAGAATTGACTTACAGTGTGCCAAGTCAGTTGAAAACCATGTTTGGTTACCTAGCTTATTTGGCAAAGGGGGTTGAACTTCTACCAGGAATTCGTACAGTTCCAGTTCGAATTAAACATGAAAAAGGTGTCTTTGAAGGTGATGTGTCAATGATTTTTGCTGCCATCACTAATTCAGTTGGTGGTTTTGAACAAATCGCTCCAGATGCTAAACTTGATGATGGTAAGTTCACTTTGATTTTAGTGAAGACTGCTAACTTGATTGAGATTTTACGTTTGATTCGACTAGTTCTTGATGGTGGTAAACATATCGGCGATAAGCGCATTGAGTACATCAAGACAGACTTCTTGGAAATTGAACCTCTATCAGACAAGAAAATGATGATTAATTTGGATGGTGAGTACGGTGGTGACGCGCCAATCGTGCTTCGTAATCTTAAAAATCATATTACTTTCTTTGCTAACACGGATGAAATTTCAGATGATGCCTTAGTTTGGGATCAAGAAGATTTAGCGCTAGAAGCTATTGCTCAAAAATTTGCTCATGAAGTTGAAGACTTAGATGAGTCAATGGACAAATAATTCACACTTTAAATAGTAGAAAGTGTTTTCAAAATTATATGGAAAATTGTTTATGAAAGCAGTTTCTGGACATTATGTCCAAAAACGTGTTTTCCAACATCATTTGTATAGAAAATCTATCATAAAATGTTAGTAAATAAGGCTCATAAAGCCTAGAGGAAAGCGGATTTGACCGTTTTCCTTTTATTATTGCTCAAAAACTAAACAAAGGTTAAGTATAGTTTGGGAAAACGTTTCCGAAAACGGTGATTTCGTTGACAATTCCTTAAAATAGGACTAAAATAACGAAGTAAAAAATTTTAAAAGGAGATTCATATCATGTTGAATTTAAAAATCTTAGCACTTGGTCTTGCCGTACTAGGAGTTAGTCTTGGTGAAGGTATCCTCGTTGCCAACATTGCAAAATCTGCAGCACGTCAACCTGAAATGTTCAGTAAATTGCAAACACTTATGTTCCTTGGAGTAGCCTTCATCGAAGGTACATTCTTCGTCCTTCTTGCATCTACATTCTTCGTTGGATAATTCTAACTAAGAACTTATAAAAAGAAGGAGGGATAAAGTTGGAAACATCTGTAAATCCAACAGCGCATGTCTTTGGTATTGAGTTTGACTTAACCATTTTAGCGATGTCTCTCTTGACGGTGATTATTTCCTTCGGTATCATTTTTTGGGCAACTCGAAAAATGACTCTAAAACCTAAAGGAAAACAAAATTTCATTGAGTATGTCTACGAGTTCGTACAAAATACGATTAAACCTAATCTTGGAGAATACACTCCTAAGTACAGCTTGTTGATGTTCACATTCTTCTTTTTCATTCTGATTGCTAACAACCTTGGGTTGCTAGTTAAATTGGAGTCTGAAGATTATAACTTTTGGACATCTCCAACATCAACTTTCATGGTCGATTTTACTTTGTCTTTAATCGTCGCGATTGTTGTCCATGTTGAAGGTGTTCGAAAGAAAGGTGTCAAAGCATATTTGAAAGGTTACTTGAGTCCTTTCCCAATGATGCTTCCAATGAACATCTTAGAGCAATTTACTAACGTTTTGTCACTTGCTCTACGTTTATTTGGTAACATTTATGCTGGTGAAGTTGTTACTGCTTTGATTGTAGGATTTGGTACAAAAAGCTTGATTTTTGCTCCATTTGCCTTTGCCCTTAACTTGGCTTGGGTTGCTTTCTCAGCCTTTATCGGATGCATTCAAGCGTACGTATTTACTATTTTGTCATCTAAATATATCTCAGAAAAACTCCCAGAAGATGAGGATGAATCTTAAGAAAGGAATAATCAATGGAAACACTAATCAATAGTACAAGTATTGGTAATATTATTATTACTGCTGGTTCAGTGATCCTTTTGTTGGTTCTCATCAAACTTTTTGCTTGGGAACAATTGACAGGGATCTTTACCGCTCGTGAAGAAAAAATTGCTAATGATATTGATGGTGCAGAAGCAGCACGTAAAGAAGCAGAAGCTCTTGCTGCTAAACGCCAAGAAGAGTTAGCTGGCGCTCGTACTGAGGCAACTCAAATTATTGATGATGCCAAAGAAACTGGTAAAAATCAAGAGGCTAAAATTGTCGCTGAAGCACGCGAAGAAGCTAGCCGCTTGAAAGCTAAAGCTAATCAAGATATCGAACAAAGTAAAGCAGAAGCTCTTTCAAGTGTTAAAGGTGATGTCGCTGATTTGACTGTCCTTTTGGCAGAAAAAATCATGACAGCTAATCTTGACAAAGAAGCTCAAAGCAATCTCATTGATAGCTATCTTGACA
Organism: Streptococcus sp. KCJ4932; assembly: GCF_004352745.1. Lineage (NCBI taxonomy): Bacteria > Bacillati > Bacillota > Bacilli > Lactobacillales > Streptococcaceae > Streptococcus > Streptococcus sp. KCJ4932. The sequence goes on from NZ_SJWW01000002.1 coordinate 31,965, forward strand.
AGCTAGGAGATGCCTAATGGATAAAAAGACACAAGCTCTTGTTGAGCAATATGCGAAAAGTCTCGTAGAAATTGCTATTGAAAAAGACAGTTTAGCTGAACTCCAATCAGAAACAGAAGCTTTGTTGTCTGTTTTTGAAGAGACAAACTTAGCTGACTTCTTGTCAAGTTTAGTCGTTTCACGTGATGAAAAAGTAAAACTTGTTAGGTTGCTTCAAGAGTCTAGTTCAGTTTACATGAACAATTTTCTTGAGGTAATTTTACAAAATGAACGAGAAGCGTTCTTGAAAGCCATCTTAGAAGGTGTTCAAAAAGATTTTGTTATTGCTACAAATCAACACGATATTGTTGTGACAACCGCAGTAGCTTTAACTGATGAACAAAAAGAACGTATCCTAGCTTTAGTTGCTGAAAAATTCGGTGTTAAAGCTGGAAAACTCGTTGAAAACATTGACGAATCAATCCTTGGTGGATTTGTTATCAATGTTAACAATAAAGTAATTGACACAAGTATTCGTCGTCAATTGCAAGAATTTAAAATGAATTTGAAATAGAAAGTGGTGTGACTTTTGGCAATTAATGCACAAGAAATTAGCGCTTTAATTAAAAAGCAAATTGAAAACTTCCAGCCAAATTTTGACGTCACAGAAACTGGTGTTGTCACTTATATCGGTGATGGTATCGCTCGTGCTCGTGGACTTGATAATGCCATGAGTGGAGAACTTCTTGAATTTTCAAATGGTGCTTTCGGTATGGCTCAAAACCTTGAGTCAAATGACGTTGGTATCATCATTCTTGGAGATTTCTCTACAATTCGTGAAGGTGATGAAGTAAAACGTACTGGTAAAATCATGGAAGTACCAGTAGGTGAAGCTCTTATCGGTCGTGTTGTTAACCCACTTGGTCAACCAGTAGATGGTCTTGGTGATATCAAGACAACTGCTACACGTCCAGTTGAAACACCTGCACCAGGCGTTATGCAACGTAAATCAGTTTCTGAACCACTCCAAACAGGTCTTAAAGCGATTGACGCTTTGGTTCCGATTGGACGTGGTCAACGTGAATTGATCATTGGTGACCGTCAAACAGGTAAAACATCTGTTGCGATTGACGCAATTTTGAACCAAAAAGGACAAGATATGATTTGTATCTATGTTGCGATTGGTCAAAAAGAATCAACTGTTCGTACACAAGTTGAAACACTTCGTAAATACGGTGCCCTTGATTACACAATCGTTGTGACAGCCTCAGCTTCACAACCTTCTCCATTACTTTACATCGCTCCATATGCTGGTGTTGCAATGGCTGAAGAATTCATGTACAACGGAAAACATGTCTTGATTGTTTATGATGATCTATCAAAACAAGCGGTAGCTTACCGTGAACTGTCACTTCTTCTTCGTCGTCCACCAGGACGTGAAGCTTACCCAGGTGATGTCTTCTATCTTCACAGCCGCTTGCTTGAACGTTCTGCGAAAGTTTCTGATGCTCTTGGTGGTGGTTCAATTACAGCTCTTCCATTTATCGAAACACAAGCTGGTGATATCTCAGCTTACATCGCAACTAACGTAATCTCAATCACTGACGGACAAATCTTCTTGCAAGAAAATCTTTTCAACTCAGGTATTCGTCCTGCGATTGATGCTGGTTCTTCAGTATCACGTGTTGGTGGTTCAGCACAAATCAAAGCAATGAAGAAAGTTGCTGGTACACTTCGTCTTGACTTGGCTTCTTACCGTGAACTTGAAGCCTTCACTCAATTCGGTTCTGACTTGGATGCCGCAACTCAAGCTAAACTTAACCGTGGACGTCGTACAGTTGAAGTGCTTAAACAACCTGTTCACAAACCACTTCCTGTTGAAAAACAAGTTGTGATTCTTTATGCACTTACTCATGGTTTCTTGGATGATGTGCCAGTAAATGACATCTTAGCATTCGAAGAAGCTTTGTATGATTACTTTGATGCACACTACGAATCAATCTTTGAAACTATCCGTACAACCAAAGATTTACCAGAAGAATCTGTCTTAGATGCAGCTATTCAAGCCTTTAAAGATCAGTCAGAATTCAAATAAGAGGGAGGTAGCATATGGCAGGCTCTCTTAGTGAAATCAAAGGGAAAATTATTTCAACTCAGAAAACAAGTCACATCACAGGTGCCATGCAAATGGTATCTGCTGCAAAATTGACTAAATCTGAGCAAGCAGCAAAAGATTTCCAAGTTTACGCTTCAAAAATTCGTCAAATTACTACTGACTTATTGAAATCAGAACTAGTTAATGGTTCAAAAAATCCAATGCTAGCCGCTCGTCCGGTTAAAAAGACTGGTTACATTGTTATCACGTCTGACAAAGGACTTGTTGGTGGATATAACTCAAAAATCTTGAAAGCAATGATGGATCTTATTGAGGAATATCACCAAGATGGCAACTATGCTATTATTGCCATCGGTGGTATTGGTGCTGATTTCTTTAAAGCTCGTGGAATGAACGTTGTCTTTGAATTGCGTGGTTTGGAAGATCAGCCATCATTTGAACAAGTTGGAAATATCATCGCAAAATCTGTTGAGATGTATAAAAACGAATTGTTCGATGAATTATATGTATGTTACAATCACCACGTGAACAGCTTGACTAGTCAAGTTCGTGTGCAACAAATGCTTCCAATTGCTGAATTGGATGCTGATGAAGCAGCAGAAGAAGGTGTAAGTGGATTTGAATTGGAACCAAATCGTGAAATGATTTTGGAACAACTCTTACCACAATATACTGAAAGCCTTATTTATGGTGCCATTGTTGATGCTAAAACTGCTGAACATGCCGCTGGTATGACAGCTATGCAAACAGCCACTGATAATGCCAAAAACGTTATTAACGATTTGACCATTCAGTACAACCGTGCACGTCAAGCTGCTATTACACAAGAAATTACAGAAATTGTAGCAGGTGCTAACGCACTAGAATAAAATGTGAGTGCTTTTTAGCCTCATAAAAAGGGAGAAAATCCCTAAAAAATCTAAAAGGAGAAAAACATGAGCTCAGGCAAAATTGCTCAGGTTGTTGGTCCTGTCGTTGACGTTGCGTTTGCAGCTGGCGACAAACTACCTGAGATTAATAATGCATTGATTGTTTATAAAGATGGCGATAAATCTCAAAAAATCGTGCTCGAAGTTGCTCTTGAACTTGGAGACGGTCTTGTACGTACTATCGCTATGGAATCAACTGATGGGCTTACACGTGGATTAGAAGTTTTTGATACTGGTCGTCCAATCAGTGTACCAGTTGGTAAAGAAACTTTGGGTCGTGTGTTTAACGTTCTCGGGGATACAATTGACCTTGACGAACCATTTGCAGAAGATGCACCACGCGAACCAATTCACAAAAAAGCACCAGCATTTGATGAATTATCAACATCATCAGAAATCCTTGAAACAGGTATCAAAGTTATTGACCTTCTTGCCCCTTACCTAAAAGGTGGTAAAGTCGGACTTTTCGGTGGTGCCGGTGTTGGTAAAACCGTTCTTATCCAAGAATTGATTCACAACATTGCCCAAGAACACGGTGGTATCTCAGTATTTACCGGTGTTGGGGAACGTACACGTGAAGGTAATGACCTTTACTGGGAAATGAAAGAATCTGGCGTTATCGAAAAAACAGCCATGGTCTTCGGTCAAATGAATGAACCACCTGGAGCACGTATGCGTGTTGCCCTTACTGGTTTGACTATCGCGGAATACTTCCGTGATGTTGAAGGACAAGACGTGCTTCTCTTCATCGATAACATCTTCCGTTTCACTCAAGCAGGTTCTGAAGTATCAGCCCTTCTTGGACGTATGCCATCAGCCGTTGGTTACCAACCAACATTGGCTACTGAAATGGGTCAATTGCAAGAACGTATCACATCAACTAAAAAAGGTTCTGTTACATCAATCCAAGCCATCTACGTGCCAGCCGATGACTACACTGACCCAGCGCCAGCAACAGCATTCGCTCACTTGGATTCAACAACTAACCTTGAACGTAAGTTGACTCAAATGGGTATCTACCCAGCCGTTGACCCACTTGCTTCAAGTTCACGTGCCCTTGCACCAGAAATTGTTGGTCAAGAACACTATGAAGTTGCAACAGAAGTTCAACGTGTTCTTCAACGTTACCGTGAATTGCAAGATATCATCGCAATCCTTGGTATGGATGAATTGTCAGACGAAGAAAAAACATTGGTTGGACGTGCTCGTCGTATCCAATTCTTCTTGTCACAAAACTTCAACGTTGCTGAACAATTTACAGGTATGCCTGGTTCATACGTACCAGTTGCTGAAACTGTTCGAGGCTTCAAAGAAATTTTGGAAGGTAAATACGATGATCTTCCAGAAGATGCTTTCCGTAACGTAGGTCCAATCGAGGATGTAGTTGAAAAAGCTAAGAAAATGAATTACTAATGAGGTGATACCATGACATTTATGACTGTTCAGGTAGTAACACCAGATGGTATTCGCTATGATCACCATGCTAATTTTATTTCAGTAAAAACACCGGATGGTGAGATGGGGATTTTGCCAGAACACATTAACCTCATTGCTCCGCTAACAGTTCACGAGATGAAAATTCATCGTACAGATGATCCTAATCACGTGGATTGGGTAGCTATCAACGGTGGTATTATTGAGATTAAAGATAATCTTGTGACAATTGTTGCAGATTCTGCAGAACGTGAACGCGATATCGATGTTAGTCGTGCTGAACGCGCTAAGATTCGTGCTGAACGTAAATTGGAACAAGCTCAAAGTACTCACGATATCGACGAAGTACGTCGTGCACAAGTTGCTCTTCGCCGTGCTTTGAACCGTATCAGTGTTGGTAATAAATAAAAGAAAAGGTCTGAGAGTTTATCTCAGACTTTTTTGTTACTTTTTGATGATTTTTTCATGAAGAAAGCTTACACTTGTGCAGTTTTTTGTTGTCGAAAATGAAATCTGATATAATAGTTCTATGGAAATTTTAAATAGTTCAGTGACTTTGATTAGTCACCTTGTTTTTATTGCAATGACACATCAAATTCTTCGAAATTTATTTGATTGGTCAAAATTAATTAAAAATACACCTGAGAATATTGGTCGCCTTAAAGTATTTATTCTTTTGGTTAGTATTGCACTTGGTTATATGGTAAGCCACTTTATTTTGGAAATCATTACAGTTAGTCAGACTTTCTTCTTTGGTTTTCAATAAAAGCAATAATCGCTAAACTATGATATAATTTTGATATTATAATATAAGAATGGAGTTCATTTTGGATAAAATTATTATTGAAGGCGGTAATACACGCCTAGAAGGAGAAGTAATCATTGAAGGAGCAAAGAATGCGGTTCTTCCTCTTCTTGCAGCGACAATTTTACCGAAGGAAGGAAAGACAGTTTTAACAAATGTCCCAATCCTTTCAGATGTCTTTACGATGAATAATGTTGTCCGTGGTTTAGATATTCAAGTTGATTTTGATGAAGCGAATAACACGATTGAAGTGGATGCTTCAGGAGATATTTTGGATATTGCCCCATATGAATATGTTAGCAAAATGCGTGCTTCAATCGTTGTTTTAGGACCAATTTTAGCGCGTAAAGGTCATGCAAAAGTATCAATGCCTGGTGGCTGCACGATTGGTAGTCGTCCAATTGACCTTCACCTTAAAGGTTTGGAAGCTATGGGGGCAAAAATCACACAAGCTGGTGGTGATATCACAGCGACTGTTGATGGGAAACTTAAAGGGACAACAATTTACATGGATTTCCCATCAGTTGGTGCAACACAAAACTTGATGATGGCAGCAACTTTGGCAGAAGGTGTGACTGTTATTGAAAATGTCGCACGTGAGCCAGAAATCGTTGATTTAGCGATGCTACTTAATAAAATGGGTGCTATCGTTAAAGGTGCTGGTACAGAGACTTTGACCATTACTGGTGTTGATAGCCTTCATGGTGCTGAACACGATGTGGTTCAAGACCGTATTGAAGCTGGAACTTTCATGGTAGCGGCAGCTATGACATCAGGTAATGTTCTTGTTAAGGATGCTATCTGGGAACACAATCGTCCTTTGATTTCAAAATTGATTGAGATGGGTGTGACCGTTATTGATGAACCTGAAGGGATTCGTGTTATTGCTGATACAGCAAAATTGAAACCTGTAACGGTTAAAACACTTCCTCACCCAGGTTTCCCAACTGATATGCAAGCGCAATTTACAGCTTTGATGGCAGTTGTCAATGGCGAATCAACAATGATTGAAACGGTCTTTGAGAATCGTTTCCAACATTTGGAAGAAATGCGCCGTATGGGCTTGCAGTCAGAAATCATGCGCGATACAGCTATGATTCATGGTGGGCTAGAGCTTCAAGGTGCTCCAGTTATGTCAACTGACCTTCGTGCTAGTGCAGCCCTTATTTTGACAGGGATGGTGGCAAAAGGAACAACAACAGTTGGTCGCTTGAATCACCTTGACCGTGGATACTACAAATTCCATGAAAAATTGGCTAAACTCGGTGCAAATATTAAACGTGTAAGTGAGGCTTAAAAAATGACAAGTGGCTGGAAATACGTAGCAAAACAGTTAGGATTAGTTCTAGTGGTTGCTCTTTTGGCTTGTTTATTTTTAGCAGTTGGATTGATGATTGGATATGCCGTCATTGGTGATGGTAAAAATCCACTCTCAATTTTATCGATTGATAAATGGCAAGCAATTATTGGCAAATTTACAGGCCAATAAGCTATTTGTATTTTAGAGCAGCTTGACGAAAATGTAGAAGTGGGATAATCGACTTTATGATTTTGATAAAGCACGATGTTCCACTTTTTTAGTGAAAGGATTTTATGGCAAAAAAATCAAAACTGTCTAAACAGACAAAATCATTTATTTCTTTATTAGTTTTATTGGTTAGTATTGGTGCGGGTTGGTTGACAACATCAGATTCAAGTGATCCTGTTAATCAGGTGATTTCCTTAATTACAGGTCAATCTTCTGCAAAGATTGTGTCAAATCAGTCATCTGCTAATCAAGCAACACCAAGTCAAGAATTGGCAGATACAGTCTTAACAGACAGTGTCAAAGCACAGCTTGGTTCAAATTTAGAATGGAACGGTGCGGGAGCTTATTTGGTTAACGGAAATAAAACCGATTTGAACGCAAGAGTAGCCAGCAAACCTTATGCCAATAACAAAACAAAAATTGTGCAAGGTCAGACTATTCCAACGGTCGCAAATGCTTTGTTGAGTAAGTCGACACGTCAATATAGAAACCGTGAGGAAACTGGAAATGGCTCAACTTCATGGACACCAGCGGGCTGGCATCAAGTGCAAAATCTTTCTGGAACATACAGTCACGCCGTGGACCGTGGGCACTTGCTCGGCTATGCTTTAGTTGGTGGCTTAAAAGGCTTTGATGCTTCAACAAGCAATCCTGAAAATGTAGCCACTCAGACAGCCTGGGCAAATGAAGCTAGTTCAGAAGACTCAACGGGTCAAAATTACTACGAAGGTCAGGTCAGAAGAGCACTTGATCAGAATAAGCGTGTTCGTTACCGCGTGACCTTGATTTATGATGGCGATAATATTCTTGCTAGCGGGACACATTTGGAAGCTAAGTCATCTGATGGCAGTTTAGAGTTTAATGTCTTTATTCCAAATGTGCAAAGTGGTTTAAGCTTCGATTATTATTCAGGTCAGGTTAGTGTGAATTAAGCTGCTATATTCAACCTTGTCAAATGGCAAAAAATTTGCTAGAATGGGGTGTAAATTGAATAGTGTCTTATGAGACTAGTAACCTTATGGCAGTTTATCAGGGAATGGAAGTCGTGACTGGAAGCTTCCTAGATGAAAGTTTGGCGAATTCACTCATGTTAAAGACGATGAATTAAGGTCTGCTAGTCAGATAAAAAACGGATGGTACCGCGTGTCAACGCTCCGCTATTGGAGTGTGGCACGCTTTTTTCGTTTAAAAACATTAGGGGTTGCCCCAAGGAAGGAATTTTAATGGATTTACAAGCGCAGTTAGAAGAATTAAAATCATCTACGCAAGCTAAATTGGCTGAAATGCGTGGAAACAATGCAAAAGAACTTCAAGAATTACGTGTGCAAGTTCTTGGTAAAAAAGGATCATTGACAGAATTGTTGAAAGGTTTGAAAGATCTTTCTAAAGAAATGCGTCCAGTTGTCGGAAAACAAGTTAACGAAGTACGTGACGTTTTGACAAAAGCTTTTGAAGAACAAGCTAAAATCGTTGAAGCTGCTAAAATCAAAGCACAATTGGAATCAGAAAGCTTGGATGTGACTCTTCCAGGACGTCAAGTAAACCTTGGTAACCGTCATGTATTGACACAAACAAGCGAAGAAATTGAAGATATTTTCCTTGGTATGGGATTCCAAGTTGTTGATGGTTATGAAGTTGAATCTGACTACTACAACTTTGAACGCATGAACTTGCCAAAAGATCACCCAGCACGTGATATGCAAGATACTTTTTACATTACTGAAGAAATCTTGCTTCGTACTCACACAAGTCCAGTACAAGCACGTACACTTGATAAACACGACTTTTCTAAAGGTCCTTTGAAAATGATCTCACCAGGACGTGTTTTCCGTCGTGATACAGATGATGCGACTCACAGCCACCAATTCCACCAAATTGAAGGTCTTGTTGTCGGTGAAAACATTTCTATGGGTGACCTAAAAGGAACGCTTGAAATGATTATCAAGAAAATGTTTGGTGAAGATCGTAAAATCCGTCTTCGTCCATCATACTTCCCATTCACTGAACCATCAGTAGAAGTTGACGTTTCATGCTTCAAATGTGGTGGTAAAGGATGTAACGTATGTAAGAAAACTGGTTGGATTGAAATCCTTGGTGCCGGTATGGTACACCCACGCGTTCTTGAAATGTCTGGCGTTGACTCAGAAAAATATTCTGGATTTGCTTTTGGTCTTGGTCAAGAACGTATTGCGATGCTTCGTTACGGTATCAATGATATCCGTGGCTTCTATCAAGGCGATGTCCGTTTCTCAGATCAATTTAAATAATTAATTAGTAAGAAAAAGAATTGGAGGTCATCATGGCAGAAATCAAAGTTGAAAAAGTAACCTTGGATAAGTTAGATATGCTACAAAAATTGAGCATCGATACTTTTCGTGAAACATTTGGTTTTGATAATACCGAGGAGGAACTTCAAGAATTTTTCGATGAGAATTATACTTTAGCGCAACTTAAAAAAGACGTGACAGATAAAGAATCTGATGTTCGCTTTGTCAAAGTTGATGGGCGCGAGGTTGGCTTTATGAAAGTGAACTGGGGCGCAGCACAGACAGAGCATGAACTAAAAAATGCTTTTGAAATCCAACGTATTTACATTCTTAGTGAATGTCAGGGACTTGGCTTAGGTAAGAAATTATTTGAGCTGGCGCTTGATATGGCTAAGGCAGGCAAATTTGATTGGGCTTGGTTAGGTGTCTGGGAAGGCAATGTCAAAGCTCAAGGTTTCTACCGTAAATACGGCTTTGAAAAATTTTCAGAGCACTCATTTAAAGTTGGTGATAAAGTAGACACAGATTGGCTTATGCGAAAAGCCTTAAAAGAATAAGAGTAGAAAGGGATAAAGAAGCTTACCTGTCAAATGTATTTTGACTGCGAAAAGCTTTTAACACATATTATGTTAGTAAGTTATAAATGGTTAAAAGAGCTTGTTGATGTTGATGTTACAACACATGAGCTTTCTGAAAAAATGTCAACAACAGGGATTGAGGTTGAAGGAGTTTCATCACCATCTGAAGGATTGACAAAATTGGTTGTTGGTCACGTTGTATCTTGTGAAGATGTTCCTGAAACACACTTGCACCTTTGCCAAGTAGATACTGGTGATGATGAATTGCGCCAAATCGTTTGTGGTGCTCCAAATGTTACTGCAGGTATCAAAGTTATCGTAGCTGTACCAGGTGCACGTATTGCTGATAACTACAAAATCAAAAAAGGTAAAATTCGTGGTATGGAATCACTTGGTATGATTTGCTCACTCCAAGAACTTGGTTTGCCAGAATCAATCATTCCAAAAGAATTTTCAGACGGTATTCAAATCTTGCCAGAAGATGCTAAACCAGGTGACAGCATTTTCCCATACCTTGATTTGGATGATGAAATTGTTGAGTTGTCAATCACACCAAACCGTGCAGATGCCCTTTCAATGCGTGGGGTTGCACATGAAGTAGCTGCTATCTACGGAAAAGAAGTTCACTTCCCAGAAAAAGAACTTAAAGAAGTTTCTAAAGCTGCAAAAGACGTTATCGATGTTGCTATCGAGTCTGATAAAGTCTTGACTTACAAAGCACGTGTCGTTGAAAACGTGACTGTTAAACCAAGTCCACAATGGTTGCAAAACCTTTTGATGAACGCTGGTATTCGTCCAATCAACAATGTTGTCGACGTGACAAACTACGTGCTATTGTACTTCGGTCAACCAATGCATGCTTTTGATTTGAATAAATTTGAAGACAATAAAATCGTTGCTCGCAATGCACGTGCTGGTGAAAAATTGGTCACTCTTGATGGTGAAGAACGTGAATTGACAGAAGAAGACCTTGTTATCACAGTTGCTGACAAACCAGTTGCTCTTGCTGGTGTGATGGGTGGTCAAGCTACTGAAATCGACAACGCTTCTAAAAACGTTGTTCTTGAAGCTGCTGTCTTTGATGGTACAGCTATCCGTCGTACTGGATCTCGTTTGAACCTTCGTTCTGAAAGCTCAGCTCGTTTTGAAAAAGGAATCAACTACGCTACTGTTGATGAAGCGCTTGATTTTGCAGCAGCAATGCTTACAGAATTAGCTGAAGGCGAAGTTCTTTCTGGTCGTGTGGAAGCTGGTTCAGTTCCAACTGAAGATGTTGAAGTATCAACAACACTTGACTACGTTAACGTTCGTTTGGGAACAGAATTGACTTTTGCTGATATCGAAGATGTCTTTGCTAAACTTGGTTTTGGTTTGTCAGGAAATGCTGATAAATTCACAGTTTCAGTACCACGTCGTCGTTGGGATATTGCTATCCAAGCTGACTTGGTTGAAGAAATTGCTCGTATTTACGGTTACGAAAATCTTCCAACAACACTTCCACAAGCTGCTGGTACTGCAGGTGAATTGACAGCAACACAAAAATTGCGTCGTAAAATGCGTTCAATTGCTGAAGGTGCTGGATTGACTGAAATAGTCTCATATGCTTTGACAACACCTGAAAAAGCAACTGAATTTACATTGCAACCAAGCAATTTGACTGAATTGATGTGGCCAATGTCAGTAGAACGTTCAGTTCTTCGTCAAAACGTTGTTTCTGGTATGCTTGATACCATTGCTTACAACGTTGCTCGTAAAAATAGTAACATGGCAATCTATGAAATTGGTAAAGTCTTTGAACAAAAAGGTAATCCAAAAGAAGAATTACCAAACGAAATCAGCACATTTGCCTTTGCTATCTCTGGTTTAGTTGCTGAAAAAGACTTCCAAACAAAAGCAACTCCAGTTGATTTCTTCTATGCAAAAGGTATCGTTGAAGCTATCTTTAACAAACTTGATTTGACAGTTGAATACGTTGCTGAAAAAGGTCTTGAAAGCATGCACCCAGGTCGTACAGCAAGCATCTACTTGGATGGTCAATTGGTTGGTTTTGTTGGTCAAATTCACCCACAAACAGCTAAAAACTACAACGTTCCAGAAACTTACGTAGCTGAATTGAACTTGGATATCATCGAAGCTGCTCTTCAAGCTGATAAAGCGTTTGTTGAAATCACTAAATTCCCAGCAGTTTCTCGTGATATTGCTTTGCTATTGCCAGCAACTACTACTCACAAAGAAATCGTTGCTGCTATTGAATCAGCTAAAGTGAAACGTTTGACTGATATCAAGCTCTTTGACGTCTATGCTGGTGCAAATATTGCTGAAGGTATGAAATCAATGGCATACAGCTTAACATTCCAAAATCCAAATGATAACTTGACTGATGAAGAAGTTACTAAATACATGGATAAAATCACTAAAGTCCTTGTTGAACAACTAGGAGCAGAAGTTCGTTAATCATTTGATACAATATTAGGCTATTTGGGTTAATATAGATAAACCACCGCTACGAAAGTAGTGGTGGTTTCTTGTTTATCAAAAATCCAAACCGATAACAGAATTTGGTATAATAGGATTATCTAGTGACATGACGAAGGATTATTATGAAATTATTATATACAGATATTCAGTTTGATATGACTGAAATTTTGGCAAGAAAAGCGATGGAAGAGGCTAAAGCTGGTAAGCGTGTTTTCTACATCGCTCCAAACTCTTTGTCTTTTGAAAAAGAAAGGGTTGTTTTAGAGCTTCTGCCTGACCAAGCGTCTTTTGCCATTACCATTACACGTTTTGCTCAAATGGCGCGCTATTTTGTCTTAAATGAACCTCAGACCAAAGAAACGATTGATGATAATGGCTTAGCCATGATTTTTTATCGTGCGCTGTCTCATTTTTCTGATACGGATTTGAAAGTTTTCGGGCGTTTAAAGCAAGATACGAATTTCATCAAGCAATTGGTTGATTTGTATAAGGAATTAAAAACGGCTAACATGACCGTGCTTGATTTAACGGAATTGCATTCGGCTGAGAAGCAAGAAGATTTGGTGAAAATCTTTTTGGCAGTTAATGACATTTTGTTAGCTAACCAGTATGACAATCAGTCAAAAATTGCATTTTTTGCTAAGCAGGTAGCATCGGGTCATTTGGATGATGCGCTTGAAAATGTTGTTTTGGTTATCGATGGCTTTACTCGTTTTTCAGCAGAAGAGGAGGACCTAGTCAGCCTTTTAGAGGAAAAATGTGCTCAAGTGATTATCGGAACTTACAGTAGTCAAAAGGCTTATAAGGCTACATTTTCAACTGGGAATGTCTATCAGGCAAGTTTGGATTTTTTGCGTTCTTTGGCTGCTAAATTTCAAACACAGCCAGAGTATGTCGAGAGTTCTCAAAAATCTCAAGAAGCATTTGCTAAATTGTCAAAACTCTTTGAAGCGAAGCACGACTTTACAACATCAGACATCACTTTAACGCAAGATGATAAGGAACATTATGCCATCTGGGATGTTATTAATCAAAAAGAAGAAGTTGAGCTTGTGGCAAAGGCTATTCGTCATAAGCTTCACCGAGGCTATCGCTATAAGGATATTTTGGTACTTTTGGGTGATGTGGATAGCTATCGTCTGCAAATCGGCAAAATTTTTGATAAATATGAAATTCCCTATTATTTCGGAAAAGCAGAGTCGATGAGTGACCATCCTTTGGTGCATTTTATTGATTCCTTGGAGCGTGTGAAACGTTATCGTTTTCGTATGGAAGATGTTGTTAATCTTTTGAAAACAGGGCTATATGGTTCCTTCACTCAAGATGATTTAGACCTTTTTGAGCAATATTTGATTTATGCGGATATCAAGGGACAAAGTAAATTTGCTAAAGAGTTTACCATTGCTTATAAAGGTGAGGAGCATTTAGACTTTGTTAATGGTATGCGCGAGCAAATCATGGCGCCTTTGCTAGCTTTATTTAAGGCACAAAAGCAGCTTGGCTCAAGTTTACTTGAAAAATTGATGACTTTCTTGCGTGCGATTTCTCTACCTGAGAATTTAGAGCGTATGGTAGCCACTTTCTCAGAAAATGAACAAGAAAAGCACGAGCAAGTTTGGCGAACATTTACTGGCATTCTCGAGCAATTTCAAACGATTTTTGGACAAGAAAAATTATCTTTGGATGAATTTTTATCACTTTTAAGAAGCGGCATGTTGGCTGCACAGTACCGTGTGGTGCCGGCAAGCGTTGATGTAGTTTCTGTAAAATCTTATGATTTGGTTGAACCACACACCAATAAATTTGTCTTTGCACTTGGTATGACGCAGTCGCATTTCCCAAAAATTGCGCAAAATCGTAGTTTGATTTCAGATGAGGAACGTGCCAAGGTCAATGAAACAACAGCTGAAAATCAACGTTTTGATGTGATTAGTCGTGAAAACATCAAGAAAAATCATTTTGCTGCCTTGTCACTGTTTAATTCAGCGACGGAAGAACTGGTGCTCAGTTTGCCACAAATTGCTAATGAGTCAGAAGATAAGGGATCTTCTTATCTTGCGGAATTAGCTAGCTTTGGTGTGCCTGTTTTGGTTAAGGGACGAAATCGTTTGTCGACAGATGCTGAAGACATTGGAAATTACAAAGCGCTCTTATCTCGTGTGATTGAGGTTAATCGCTTGGCTATTGAAGAAGACCGCGAGCTTAGCAAAGAAGAGCAAACCTTCTGGTCAGTAGCTGTACGTTATCTTCGTAAAAAACTGGCTAACGAAGGTGTTGAATTGCCACTGATTAAGGATAATATGCAGACCAAACCAGTTTCTGCCGAAGTGATTGAGACACGTTTTCCAAGTGATGAGCCAATTAATTTGTCTTCTTCAGCTGTGACTACTTTTTATAACAACCAATACAAGTATTTCTTACAGTATGTCCTTGGTTTGCAAGAGGTTGAAACCATTCACCCTGACGCTAGAAATCACGGGACTTATCTGCATCGTGTCTTTGAATTGGTTATGAAAGATGCTTCGGATCAAGCTTTTGACGACAAATTAAATCGAGCTATTCAAACAACCAACGCTGAAGATACTTTCAAATTTGTCTATGAAGAAGACGAGGAAAGCCGCTACTCATTGACAGTCTTAGAAGATATTGCTAGAAGCACGGCGACAATTTTACGTCAGGATGCTCAGATTCAGGTGGAAAATGAAGAAGAACCTTTTGAGTTAATGCTTGCAAATGCAGTACGTATTCGAGGTATTATTGACCGTGTGGACCGTTTGTCAGATGGTAGTCTTGGGGTGGTTGATTACAAATCAAGTCACAATACCTTTGATATTCAAAAATTCTACAATGGTCTCAACCCGCAATTAGTGACTTACATGCAAGCTCTTCGCGATAAGAAGGAGAGAAGTGAGTCTGATAAGATTTTTGGTGCCATGTATCTACACATGCAAGAGCCTAAGGTGGATTTGTCATCGGTAGCAACCACAGAGAAAATTTTGGAGAATTTGTCTAAAGAGTTGCGCTACCGTGGCTTGTTCTTAGAAGATGAAAAAGGTTATTTATCAAATGGAAATTACCATCTTAATGACTCAGTTTACACGCAAGAAGAGTTAGATATTTTACTAGCTTACAATCAAAAATTATTCCTTCAAGCAGCTGAGCAAATTAAACAAGGACACTTTTTGATTAATCCTTACAGTGAAGATGGTAAGACGGTTAAGGGTGACCAATTAAAAGCTATCACACGCTTTGAAGCGGACCGTCACATGCCATACGCACGTAAGTGGTTTAAATTACCAAGAAAAGATAGACGTCAAGGCTTTTTGAGCCTGATGCAAGAAGAGGAGGAAAAAGATGACCTTTAAACCATTTTTAACGGCTGAAGCTATTTCTTCTCTACAGCAAAAAGAGGCTCAGTCATCTAAAGCGCAAAAACGAACACCTGAACAAATCGAAGCCATTTATAGCTATGGCAACAATATTTTGGTATCAGCGTCGGCTGGTTCTGGGAAAACTTTCGTTATGGTTGAGCGCATTATTGATAAGATTTTGCGTGGCATTACCGTTGACCGGCTCTTTATTTCGACCTTTACGGTTAAAGCAGCGGGAGAATTAAAGGAGCGTCTTGAGAAAAAAATCAGCCAAGCTTTGCAAAAAGCGACGGATAATGATTTAAAAAGTTATCTTAACGAACAGTTGCTAGCCTTGCAGACTGCTGATATTGGAACCATGGATGCCTTTACGCAAAAATTAGTTAACCAATACGGCTACACGTTGGGAATTTCACCTACTTTTCGTATTATGACGGATAAAAGTGAACAAGATATTGTTAAAAATGATGTCTTTTCAGATCTTTTTTCAGATTACATGACAGGAAAGAACAAGGATGTTTTCCGTAAATTAGTTCGTAATTTTTCAGGCAATCGCAAGGATAGTTCAGCTTTTCGAGGGATTGTCTACAAGATTTATGATTTCAGTCAAGCTACTGACAATCCGAAAAAATGGTTAGCTGAAGTCTTTTTAAAGGGTGCTAAAACTTACACAGACTTTTCAGCTATTCCTGATCAAGAAGTATCAGATTTTCTAACTTGCTTACACGACACAGCTAATCAATTGCAAGATGTAACAGATTTAGAAGATTATAAGCAAAAAACAGCTAAGGGTACACCAACGGCAGCTTATAAAAAACATTTGAACATGATTGAGCATTTGCATGAATGGGCAATGCATTTTGAGACTTTGTATGGCCGTGATGGTCTTGGTCGTTTGGCTGCTGACGTAGCTGATTTAATTCCCTCAGGTCCAGCAGTGACTGTGGCAGGAGTGAAATATCCCGTTTTTAAAACTCTTCAGGGACGTTTGACTGGATTGAAGCATTTAGAAACAATCTTCAACTATCAATCGGAAAGTCTGCCTTTGTTAGAACTTTTACAAGCGTTTATGCAGGATTTTTCTGAGCAATATTTGCAAGCTAAAATCCAAGAAAATGCTTTTGAGTTTTCAGATATCGCGCATTTTGCTATCCAGATTTTGGAAGAAAATCCAGATATTCGTGAGCTCTACCAAGATAAATACCACGAAGTCATGGTCGATGAGTACCAAGATAACAACCACACGCAAGAACGCATGCTTGAATTGTTGTCAAATGGTCATAATCGATTCATGGTGGGAGATATCAAGCAATCCATTTATCGTTTCCGTCAGGCTGATCCGCAGATTTTCAACCAAAAATTTAAGGATTGTCAAGAGCATCCAGAACATGGAAAATTAATTTTGCTAAAAGAAAACTTCCGTAGTCAATCAGAAGTCCTAGATGCGACAAATAGCGTCTTTACGCATTTGATGGACGAGTCTGTTGGAGAAATTTTGTATGATGGCATGCACCAGCTGGTAGCAGGAAGTCTCTTGCAAAAAGAAGCTCACCCAGAAAATGAAACACAAGTTCTTATTTACGACACTGATGACAGTAGTGAGCTTGCAAGTAGTCCAGAAGAGGAGCAAATCAATCCGAACGAGGTTAAGCTGGTAGCTAAAGAAATTATTCGTCTGCATAATGAAGAAGGTGTTGCCTTTGAAGATATTACTTTGTTGGTATCATCGCGCACACGTAATGATGGCATTTTACAGACTTTCGAGCATTATGGCATTCCTTTGGTGACGGATGGCGGTGAGCAAAATTACCTCAAATCAGTTGAAGTAATGGTGATGCTTGATACGCTTAGAGCCTTGGATAATCCGCTCAATGACTATGCTTTGGTAGCTCTTATGCGTTCACCAATGTTTGCTTTTAACGAAGATGACCTTGCTCGTCTTGCTCTTCAAACCAATGAAGATGAGACTAGAGCTAATCTTTACCAAAAACTAGAACATGCTTTGGCTAATCAAGGGCAACATGCAGAGCTAGTCACACCAGCTTTACGTGAAAAATTAAAAGATTTCATGACTTGCTTTAGCAAGTGGCGTGATTTTGCCAAATGGCATTCGCTTTATGATTTGATTTGGAAGATTTATAATGAGCGTTTCTATTATGATTACGTGGGTAATCTTCCCCGTGCCGAGCAGCGTCAAGCCAATCTTTACGCCCTTGCCCTTCGTGCTAATAATTTTGAAAAGACCGGCTTTAAAGGCTTATCACGTTTTATTCGCATGATTGATCGCGTCTTAGAAAGCGAAAATGATTTGGCTGACGTTGAAGTGGCCCTTCCAAAACATGCTGTGAATTTGATGACTATCCACAAGAGTAAGGGACTTGAGTTTAAGTATGTCTTCATTTTGAATATTGACAAGAAATTCAGTATTCAAGACATGATGTCACCGTTAATCTTGTCACGTCAAAATGGAGCTGGAATTAAATATTTGGCTGACATGCGAGAAGAGTTAGATACGGATGTTTTTCCAACTGTTAAAGTCAGCATGGACACTTTGCCTTATCAGCTTAATAAACGTGAACTGCGACTAGCAACCTTATCTGAACAAATGCGTTTGTTCTATGTTGCCATGACCCGTGCTGAGAAGAAATTGTATCTAGTTGGAAAAGCAAGTTCTGAAAAATTGGTTGATAAATACAGCGGTAAGTCTAAAAATAATCACCTTCCAGTTGCAGAACGAGAGGCTTTCATGACTTTCCAAGATTGGATGTTAGCCATTCACGAAGCATATAAAAACTTGCCATTTAAAGTCGAATTTGTCACAGATGAAGACCTGACAGAAGAAAAAATCGGTCAGATCGAAGTCAAATCAGCTATTAAACCTGATGATTTGTCAAATAACCGTCAGTCTGAAAATATCGCAGAAGCTTTGGATAGACTTGAGGCAGTTGAAGAGTTGAATGCCAAATATCAATCAGCCATTAACTTACCAAGCTTAAGAACACCTAGTCAGGTCAAGAAACTTTATGAGCCTGTCATGGATACTGATGGTGTTGATGTGATGGCTAAGACTGACCACGTAAAACCAAGCTTTGCCTTACCTGATTTTTCGAAAAAAGCCAAAGTCGAAGCAACAGCGATTGGTTCTGCCATGCATGAGCTCATGCAGCGAATTTCCTTGTCTCAAAAAGTGACACTAGAGGATATTTCGACAGCTCTAGCACAAGTTTCAGCTGAAGATGAGGTTAAAGCGCGCATTCGTCTAGAAAATGTTTTGGATTTCTTTGAAAATTCAGCTCTTGGACAATTGATTCAGAAAAATATTGACAAGATTTATCGTGAAGCACCTTTTGCCATGCTAAAAGAAGACCCTGAGAGCAAAGAAAAATTCGTTGTTCGTGGGATTGTCGATGCTTATCTTCTTTTAGAGGATCGTTTGGTTCTTTTAGATTACAAGACTGATAAATACACAAACAGCGAGGAAATCAAAGAACGATACCAAGGTCAAATGGCACTTTATGCCGAAGCACTTAGCAAGTCATATCATATTGATCAAGTTGATAAATACCTTGTTTTACTTGGTGGAGAGCGTCTGGAAGTAGTTAAACTTTAAAAGTAATTAAAAAAACGACCGTTTAGCATAAAGCTTGCGGCCGTTTTTGGTATAGTATATTGTATTATTGTATATTGAAAAAATAAAGGTGAGTTGGCTTTATTAGCTCCAGAATTTAGCGGCGATGTCTTGACCTTGCTTGATTTTAGCCCATTGTTGTGGGATAGCAAGTTCATTTCCTGAATCACATGAAGCAAAACCACATTGGTGAGAAAGGAAAAGACGGTCTTTAGGGATGATTTGGCTAGCTTCTTCAAGCATTTTAAGCGCACGTTCTTCATCGTCAAGATCAGTTGTTTTACTTGAAAGAAGTCCAAGAACGACTTCAGCATCTGAGTCTTTCAAGCTTTCAAGAGCTTTGAGGTCACCAGCCACTTCGCTATCCCATTCAAGGAAGAAACGGTCATAGTGTTGGTCTTTCAAGAATTTTGTTGCGATAGCTTCGTAAGTACCACCAGCAGCAGAACGACTTTCGTAGTTACCACGGCAGTTGTGAGTCCAAACTTGCAAACCAAGCTCATGACCATAGTCAGCAACATCGTTATTTACTGCGATGAATTCGTCAGCAAGGTTAGCAAGAGCGCTATTTCCTTGAGCAAAGAAACCAGCTGGGTTTGTTTCGTCGAAAAGTTCCCAGAGGCAATCGTCAAATTGGATAATTTCTCCACCAGCTTCTTTGTATTCTTTCAAGAATTCTTTATAGGCATTTGTAAGACCAGCTTTAAGTTCTTCTTTAGTTTTGTAAACTTGGTCTTCGCCAACTAATTGATTAAAGACTGTGAATTCTGTGTAGGCGTGAGCAGGTCCCCAGATAGTCAATTTTGTATCTGAGTCTCCAGCTTCTTCCTTAAGCAAATTAAAGATATCAAGGAAGTGGTGGTTCTTACCTGAAAGTGGCTCTGTGATGCGGATACCAATGTCTTTACGTGTTTCGAAGTGACCACCATCATGGTCTTTGAAAGTATAACCGTGGTCTGCAATGTAGCGTTGAATCCCTTTTAGTCCCCAGACGAAGTCAAGGTGCCACATTGATTTTGAAAATTCACCATCAGTAAGCACATCGATACCATTTGCTTTTTCTTTTGCGATAACTTTTTTGATGTCAGCTGTTTCTGTTTCCTGATAACCATCAAAAGCATCGTAGAAAGGGTATGTGATATCATCACGATGTTCGATTGCGATTTTATATTCACGTAAATCTGCTGGTCGTAGAAGCGAACCAACTAATTGAAATCTTGATTTTGCCATTTCGTATACCTCGTTTGTTTTTTGTGATTCCTATTGTAGCGGAGCTTTGCCATTTTGAAAAATAGTTATTTTTTTAGGACTATGTATAGTTTTAAACTATAACTAAAAAAATCAAAATCTCTATCTAATTAACAGAAAATTTGATATACTAAGAAAATACAGATAATTACAAGGAGATTTAGAATGGATATTTGGGAAAAGTTATATCAAGCAGCAAAAAAGGATTATAATCCTCATTATGTGACGCCATTTATCTATTCAAATCATGTGGTTGCAGCAATTGAAGCAGAAGATGGTCAGATTTTTACAGGCTATTGTTTTGAAGCGACTTCTGGTGTTTTTCATCTTTGTGCGGAACGCGCAGCAGCTTTTAACATGTTTCAACAATCTGGTCAAACGACAATCAAGCGCATTATTGCTTTTCGAGATAGACCACCTTACGGAGAAGGTTCAGGAATGCCTTGCGGAGCTTGTCGCGAATTCTTGATGCAATTGTCTCCGAAAAATAAAGATTTGGAATTTATGCTTGATTATGAGAAACGTGAAACCATTACCTTAGGTGAATTGATGCCTTTATGGTGGGGGACAGAGCGCATGGCAGCAGGCATTGATGATTTAGACTAACAATATTAAATACAGCGAGGTTGAGGATGCGAGATAATCATTTACATACACATTTTTCTTATGATTCAGATGCGCGGTTTGAAGATTATTTAGACCATTATACAGGGGATATTGTGACGACTGAGCATTATGATTTGTCAAATCCATATACCAAGCAAGATGATGTGCCAGATTATGAGGCTTACTCACGTGAAATAGCTAAGCTTAATCAAAAATACGGCAATCGCATTAAAAAAGGCATTGAAATTGGTTATTATCAGCCACGTGAAGCGGATATTCTTGCTTATTTGGCGGATAAGGACTATGATTTGAAACTCTTGTCGGTTCATCATAATGGGACAAATGATTACCTTGATGATGAAGTGGCAGATATGAATAGAGATGAGATTATCCAAGAGTATCTGGACAAATTGGAGTATGCTATTGGACGCGTGGATGCGGATGTTTTAGCGCATTTTGACTATGGTTTTCGCATTTTCGACATGACCGTTGCGGATTTAAAAGTTTACGAACCTCAACTCAAACGTATCTTCCAGAAGATGATTGATTATGATTTGGCTTTTGAGTTAAATAGCAAATCGATGTACTTGTATGGCAAGGAAGACCTTTACCGTTATGCTTTAGGCTTGGTTAGAGAATTGGGCTGCCACAAGTATTCTATCGGTTCAGACGGTCATAAGTTAGAGCATTTTCGTCTAGCTTTTGACAAAATCCAAGACTTACTTGATGAATTTGGCATTGAGGATTGGGAAATTTTGTAAAATAAAAAGCCCGTGAGCATAAGGCTCAGGGCTTTTTAGCGTTTAAAAATTAGTGAGAAATACGTTTGCGGGCTGCTTTTTTACGATTTTCTTGAATGAAAGCAGCTTTTTCTTCTTCAGGATCAATGATTTTTTTCTTAACTGCGAAAATAGCACCTGCGACAGTAGCTGCAGTGGCTACAACACCAGTAGCAAGACCTTTAGCGAATGCAAATTTTTTAGCCATAATAATTCCTCCTCACTGATAAGAACAGGGAGTATAAAGAGGTCTTTATACTCTTTTATAGCAGTAGGATTTGTTTTCTTGTCCTACCACCTTATGTTATAATAATGGTAACGAAAATTGCCTAAAAATTCAAGTGAAAACGTTATATTTACTAAAAAATCAGGCTTAGGACGGATAAAAAAATAGATGTCAAAAAAAATAAAACTGCTAGCTGTGGTTGGACCGACAGCTGTTGGAAAAACAGCTTTAGGAATCGAACTCGCCAAGCAATTTAACGGAGAAATTATCAGCGGTGATAGTCAACAAGTCTACCGTAAGCTGGATATTGGAACGGCTAAGGCAACGCCTGAAGAACAAGCAGCAGCTCCTCACCACTTAATAGATGTGCGTGATGTTGATGAAACTTATTCTGTTTATGACTTTGTGACAGAAGCCAAAGCTGCTATCGATGATATTGTTAGTCGAGGTAAGTTGCCTATCATTGTTGGAGGAACTGGACTTTATCTTCAAAGTTTGCTAGAAGGTTATCATTTAGGTGGTGAGGTTGATCAAGAAAAAGTCCTTGCTTACCGAAAAGAGTTGGACTTGCTGAGTGATGAAGAGCTTTTTGAAAAAATAGCAGAGCAGAAGATTGAGATTCCTCAAATCAACCGCCGTCGTGCCATTCGTGCTTTAGAGTTAGCTAAGTTTGGACAAGATTTGCAAAATAAAGAAACTAACTATGATGCCTATTTGATTGGTTTAAATGATGACCGTCAAGTGCTTTATGACCGTATCAATCGCCGTGTTGACTTTATGGTTGAAAATGGTGTTTTGGATGAGGCAAAATGGCTTTATGACAATTATCGTGAGGTTCAAGCCGCGCGAGCAATTGGTTACAAGGAACTTTTTCCATATTTTGCTGGGGAAGATTCTCTTGAAAACTGTGTTGAAAAATTAAAACAAAACACGCGTCGCTTTGCAAAACGCCAGTTAACATGGTTTAGAAACCGTATGGCAGTTAAGTTTTATAATGTTTCAGAAGATGACTTTAAAACTAATGTAACAAGTGATGTAGATTGTTTTTTAAATGATAAGAAATTGTAAGGGAGTAAAACGCTCCCTTTCACTTTTGAAAAGATTTTATGATATAATGAGATTTACGGATTAATTAAGAAGAGGGGTGAGTGCATGATTGAAACAAGCGAACATCAAGAGCGCGTGATTTTACTGGGCGTTGAGCTGCCAGACACTGAAAATTTTGACATGTCTATGGAAGAGTTAGCTTCGCTGGCTAAAACAGCAGGAGCGCAGGTTGTTTCATCTTATCGCCAAAAACGCGAAAAATACGATAGTAAATCATTGATTGGCTCAGGAAAATTAGCTGAAATTAAAGCGATTGTTGACGCTGATGAGATTGATACCGTCATTGTTAATGACCGTTTAACACCCCGTCAAAATGTTAACTTAGAATCAGAGCTTGGGGTTAAAGTCATTGACCGCATGCAGTTGATTTTGGATATTTTTGCCATGCGTGCTCGTAGTCACGAAGGTAAATTGCAAGTTCATCTGGCTCAACTCAAATACATGTTGCCACGCCTTGTCGGTCAAGGGGTTATGCTTAGCCGTCAAGCAGGTGGAATTGGTAGCCGTGGACCTGGTGAAAGTCAATTGGAATTGAACCGCCGTTCGATTCGTAATCAGATTTCAGATATTGAACGCCAATTGAAGGTGGTTGAAAAGAATCGTGAAACTGGTCGTGAAAAACGTACAGAATCACAAGTCTTTAAAATTGGACTCATTGGTTATACAAACGCTGGTAAATCAACCATTATGAATGTGTTAACGAATGATAAGCAGTATGAGGCTGATGAGTTATTTGCGACACTGGACGCCACTACTAAGCAAATTTACCTGCAAAATCAATTTCAAGTGACGCTTACAGATACGGTTGGTTTTATTCAAAATTTGCCAACTGAGTTGGTGGCGGCCTTTAAGTCAACCTTGGAAGAAAGCCGTCATGTTGATTTGTTGCTACACGTGATTGATGCCAGTGATCCAAATCATGCTGAACACGAAAAAGTGGTTTTGAATTTGTTAAAAGAGTTAGATATGTTGGACATTCCACGTTTAGCTGTTTATAACAAGATGGATGTGGCGGAGCACTTTGCAGCGACAGCTTTTCCAAATGTGCGTATTTCTGCGCGTGATAAAGATGCTCGTTCACTTTTGCGCCGTTTGATTATCAATGAAATTCGTGAGATTTTTGAACCATTTAGCATTCGTGTTCACCAAAATCAAGCCTATAAGCTATACGATTTAAATAAAATCGCGCTGCTTGATCGTTATGATTTTGTTGAAGAATACGAAAATATCACTGGTTACATTAATCCAAAAAATAAATGGAGACTAGAAGAATTTTATGACTGATTATATAAGCTTAGCTTTAAAATATGGTGGCTTTACGTCACTAGATAAAGTGTATTTGCAAAATGTTTTGGAGGATTTAACAGATGAACAAAAATTGAGTTTCATCACACCACCTCCAAGTGTTATCAATGCTTATTTTGCAGAAATGTATCAAAAACAATCTCCGCAAGCCGCAACAGATTACTATTTTGAACTATCAAAAGAATTGCAGCTTTTAAATGATAAGCCATCTTTTGACGAACGCAAGCCTTTTATTCGTTTGAATTTATCAGGGAAATCATATGGTTTCACTTATGAAAATGATAAAGAGGTTGCTCTTGTCTTTTCTGAAAAAGATGAAGCTTTGACAAGAGATGTCTTGTTTGAATTGGCTCAGGTCTTTCCTCAATATAAAATTTATGTTGAAAATGGTAAAATCAAAATGTCAAAAATCACTTTTGATGACCAAGAACTTGAAGACCTTACACCAGAAAGTAGTTTGCTCAGCCATGTTTCAAAATTAAAAGGAAATATGGTTAAGCTAAAAAGTTTTAATCGCGATGAATTGTCAGACTTGCTAGCTCACTATCAAGGGCAAGTTTATTATACGTTTGATCAACGTGAATTTATCGCTTATGTAAAAGTATCGTAAATAGGAAGGATAAGTAAAAACTTCGGTTTTTATAGGTATATATGGAATTACAATTTTTGGGAACAGGAGCGGGTCAGCCCTCAAAGTCACGTAATGTGTCAAGCTTAGTGTTAAAGTTACTTGACGAGATTAATGAGGTGTGGATGTTTGACTGTGGTGAAGGAACACAGCGTCAGATTTTAGAAACAACGATCCGTCCTCGTAAAGTGAAACGCATTTTTATCACGCACTTGCACGGTGATCACATTTTTGGTCTTCCTGGCTTTTTGGCAAGTCGTGCTTTCCAAGCAAATGAAGAACAAACTGACCTTGATATTTATGGTCCTGTTGGTATTCGTTCATACGTTTTGAGCAGTTTGCGCTTGTCTGGTGCTCGTTTGCCATACCGTATTCATTTTCATGAATTTGACGAAAACAGTCTGGGCAAAATCATGGAAACTGACAAGTTCGTGGTATATGCTGAAAAATTGGACCACACTATTTTCTGTATTGGTTATCGTGTGATGCAAAAAGATTTGGAAGGAACACTTGATGCAGAAGCGTTGAAAGCTGCAGGTGTGCCATTTGGTCCATTATTTGGAAAAATCAAGAGCGGTCAAGATGTTGTCTTAGAAGATGGCACAAAAATTATCGCCAAAGATTACATCTCAGCACCGAAAAAAGGAAAAGTTATCACTGTTTTAGGTGATACACGTAAGACTGATGCTAGTGTGCGTCTTGGTTTGGGAGCTGATATCTTGGTTCACGAATCAACATATGGCAAAGGTGATGAGAGAATCGCCCGCAAGCACGGACACTCAACAGGAACTCAGGCTGCCCAGATTGCTAAAGAAGCGTCAGCTAAATGTTTATTGCTTAATCACATCAGTGCTCGTTTCTTGGGACGCGAATGCAAACAAATTGAAACGGATGCTCAAGCAATCTTTGAAAACACACACTTGGTTAAAGATTTGGAAGAAATTAGCTTATGAGAATAATTGCTATTACAGGAGCAACAGGTGGACTAGCCAAAGAAATTGTCAAACAGTTGCCAGCTGATGACTTTGTGATTGCCTTAGGACGTAATGTAAAAAAACTTGAAGCTTGTTATGCTGAACGTCCTAACACAGTTTGCTACGAACTTGATATGACAAGTGATGAAGCGATTGGCGCTATGGTTGAAAAACTATACGCTGAGCATAGTCACATTGATATCTTTATCAACAATGCCGGTTATGGTGATTTTAGTGAGTTTGATGCTTATACGACAGCTGAAATCCGTGACATGTTTGATATCAATACCTTTGCGACGATGACTTTATCACGTTTGGTTGGGCATAAGATGAAAGAAGCGGGACAGGGACATATTGTCAATATTGCCAGCATCGCTGGTTTGATTGCTTCAGCGAAATCATCAGTTTACTCGGCAACAAAATTTGCGGTGATTGGCTTTTCAAATGCCCTACGTTTGGAACTTGCTGATAGTAATGTCTATGTGACTACCATTAACCCTGGACCGATTGCAACGACATTCTTTGACAAGGCAGATCCATCTGGAGAATACTTAAAGAGTGTTGGACGTTTTGTTTTGCAACCAGAAGAAGTTGCCAGACGTACGGTTGCTATTTTAGGTAAGAACAAACGTGAAGTGAATATGCCATTTTCAATGGCAGCAGCTCATAAATTATATACCCTTTTCCCTAAGATTGCTGATTTTTTAGCACGCAAAGTTTTTAACTATAAATAACCTCCTTTCAATTCTACATAAGAAGTGAGAAGTGAATGATAACAAGTAAATACAATTGGAAAAACATTGAAAAAGAGCCAGATGATGGCTTTTTTGAAGTGACAAAAAAAGAAAATATAACGGCATTAGCCAGCAAAATTCTATACAGTCGAGGCATTGATAATGGCGAAAAACTAGCTCAATTTTTATCAAATGATTTATCACAACTTCATGATCCATATTTGTTGCATGATATGGACAAGGCAGTTGCTCGCATTCGTCAAGCTATTGAAAATTACGAACAAATCTTGGTTTATGGGGACTATGATGCCGATGGGATGACTAGCGCTAGTATCATGAAAGAAGCACTGGAAATGCTTGGGGCTGAAGTTCAAGTCTATCTTCCTAACCGATTTGTTGATGGCTATGGACCAAATGAATCGGTCTATAAATACTTTATTGAGCAACAACAGGTTTCTTTGATTATTACGGTGGATAATGGCGTAGCTGGGCATGAAGCTATTAGCTATGCACAAAGTCAAGGAGTAGATGTCATTGTTACTGACCACCATGGCTTACCAGCAGAGCTTCCAGACGCATTTGCCATTGTACATCCAGAGCATCCGGAAGCGGATTATCCGTTCAAGTATTTAGCAGGATGTGGCGTAGCTTTCAAAGTTGCTTGTGCCTTGTTGGAATCAATTCCCACAGAAATGCTAGATTTAGTTGCTATCGGAACCATTGCTGATATGGTTAGCCTAACAGATGAAAATCGTATCATGGTTAAGGTTGGTCTTGAAATGCTCAAGCAGACCGAACGCATTGGTTTAATGGAACTAATGAAAGTATCTGATATTGACATGTCAGATGTTAATGAGGAAACTGTTGGGTTTAAAATTGCACCGCAGCTAAATGCTCTTGGTCGTCTAGATGATCCAAATCCAGCTGTTGAATTATTGACTGGCTTTGATGATGAAGAAGCGCTAAGCATTGCGCAAATGATTAATGACAAAAATGAAGAACGTAAAGAAATTGTTCAAAAGATTTATGACGAAGCCATGGGCATGGTTGACCTTGATAAGCCTGTTCAAGTGTTAGCAAAAGAAGGCTGGCATCCAGGTGTTCTTGGGATTGTCGCTGGTCGTATTTTGGAGCATATTGCTCAGCCAGTTATTGTCTTAAACATTGAAGACGGCATGGCAAAAGGTTCTGCTAGAAGTATTGAGGCTATCAATATCTTCCATGCGCTTGATGAACATCGTGATTTATTTGAAGCCTTTGGTGGACATGCTGGCGCAGCTGGGATGACCTTGCCCGTTGATAACTTAGAGCAATTGTCACAGGTCTTGTGCGATTACATTGCTGAAAATGATATTAATTTAGCTCAGAAAAAGACTTTGATCATTGATGAAGTGCTAGACTTGTCAGAAATTGACTTGGACACTGTTAAAAGTCTTGAGAAGATTGCACCTTTTGGGATGGATAATGCTAAGCCGGTCTTTGAAATCAAAGACTTTACCGTTAAACAAGCACGTACCATGGGGCAAAATGGTGCCCACTTGAAGTTGAAAATTGCTCAGGGAAGCACGGCTGTAGACCTTGTTGCCTTTAATCAAGGTCACTTGGTGCAAGAATTTCAACAAGCACAGAATCTCTGTCTTGCCGTTACCTTGTCAATCAACAAATGGAACGGGCAAACCACTGTTCAGTTGATGCTTGAAGACGCGCGTGTTGACGGCGTTCAGTTGATTGATATTCGTGCTAAAAATGCCAGCCTTCCTGAACGTGTTCCTGTTTTGAGCGAAGACACCAGTGCCAGTGAAGTGGTTGTGCTAGATATTCCTGAGAAGGCTGAAGAACTCAAATCCCTTTTTGTCGGTCGACAATTTGATGCCGTTTATTTTAAAAACCACATCAAACGTGCCTACTATTTGACAGGGTATGGAACTCGTGAACAATTTGCTAAATTGTATAAAACGATTTACCAATTCCCTGAATTTGACGTTCGTTATAAACTCAAAGACTTGAGTCAATACCTTAATATCCCAGATATTTTGCTGGTAAAAATGATTCAAATCTTTGATGAATTAGACTTTGTAACCATCACAGATGGTGTTATGGTCGTTAATAAAGATGCTCAAAAGCGTAGCATCTCAGACAGCCAAATCTATCAAAATCTGAAAAAAGAAGTGAAGTATCAAGAACTTATGGCACTTGGCACTCCGCAAGAAATCTATGATTGGTTGATGGATAATAATTAAGAAAACTATGACAAGTTTTAGCTTGTCATAGTTTTTTGTCGAATAAAAGTAAGCGGTTGCTAAATATTTGTTTTTCTATTGAGACAGAACTATAATATGGTTATGTAGGGATGACTCGCTACAAAAATATTTAATAACTTATGAATTTTCTTGTAATAAGGAGGTTTCTTATGTGTACTGCGATTACTTATACAACTAAGGATAGTTACTTTGGTCGTAATCTTGATTTGGATTTTTCCTACAATGAAACGGTGACTATTTGTCCTAGAACTTACCCATTCTCGTTTAAGCACAAAGGTGAAAATAAAGACCACTATGCCATGATTGGAATGGCAACGGTAGTTGCTGATTACCCACTTTATTACGAAGCAGTTAATGAAAAAGGTTTAGGAATGGCAGGTTTGAATTTCCCTGAAAATGCTGACTATAAAGAAGTGGTAGAAGGAAAAGACAACCTTGCATCTTTTGAATTGATTCCATGGTTCTTATCACAATGTCAATCTGTTGCTGAAGTTAAGAAGCTTTGCCAAAATCTTAACGTCACAAATGAAGCATTTAGTGATGATTTTCAACCAAGTCCCTTGCACTGGTTGATTGCAGACCGTCAAGAAGCTATTGTGTTGGAATCAGTAGCAAGTGGACTCAAGGTCTATGACAATCCAACTGGTGTTTTGACTAATAATCCAACTTTTGATAAACAATTATTTAACTTGAACAATTACCGTCACCTTTCACCAAAAGTTTCCGACAATCTTTTCTCTACAGAAATTGCCTTGGACACTTACAGCCGAGGAATGGGTGGACTTGGTTTGCCTGGTGATTTATCATCTATGTCACGCTATGTTAAAGTGGCATTTACTAAATTAAACTCAGTCGCAGAAGATACTGAAGCATCTAGTGTTAACCAATTCTTCCATATTTTGAAATCCGTTGAACAACAAAAAGGGTTATGTTACGTGGATGAAAGCGGCAAATACGAATACACTATTTACAGTTCATGTATCAATACAGAAAAAGGTATTTATTACTACACAACTTACGATAATTCACAGATTACAGCTGTTGATATGCATAAGGAAAATTTGGATGATAGCAAGTTAGTTACTTATCCATTGATTAAAGATTGGCAAGTGAATTACCAAAATTAAGATCTTGAAAATTTATTACCTAAATTCCCTTCCTTTTTTCGAAAAATATGCTATAATGAAATGTAAAACATTTTTTGGCAAAAAGCCCATAGAAAGAAGAAAATGGATTTAAAAAATTATATCGCTACAATTGAAAACTATCCTAAAGAAGGAGTCACTTTCCGTGATATTTCTCCTTTGATGGCAGATGGAAATGCTTATAGCTATGCTGTTCGCGAAATTGTACAGTATGCTACTGACAAGAAGATCGACATGATTGTTGGTCCAGAGGCACGCGGATTTATCGTCGGATGCCCAGTTGCATTTGAACTTGGAATTGGTTTCGCACCAGTTCGTAAACCTGGTAAATTACCACGTGAAGTAATCTCAGCTGATTACGAAAAAGAGTACGGCATTGATACACTATGTATGCATGCTGATGCTATCAAACCTGGACAACGTGTCCTTATCGTTGATGACCTTTTGGCAACAGGTGGTACTGTGAAAGCTACTATCGAAATGGTAGAACGCCTTGGTGGTATCGTTGCTGGATGTGCTTTCCTTGTTGAATTGGACGGATTGAACGGACGTAAAGCACTTGAAGGTTATGATACGAAAGTCTTAATGAATTTCCCAGGATAATTATAGCTAAAAACTATAACTACCTAAAGAAATTATATAATTGAAAACTATATCTCCATCTTTTATAATATTACTTAAATATAATATTATAGAGTGGAGATATTTTCATGCCAATAAAACTTGATAAAGAATTACCGGCCTTAGACATTTTGCGCAAAGAGAATGTCTTCATCATGGATAATAAACGAGCAAAGCATCAAGATATTAGACCGATGGATTTTCTCATCGTTAACTTGATGCCAACAAAAGAAGTGACAGAGACACAACTCTTGCGTTTGCTAGCCAATACGCCTTTGCAGATTAATGTTGAATTCCTCTATATGACTAGTCACGAGTCAAAAAATACAACGGCTGAGCATTTAGAAACCTTCTATAAAACTTTTGCGGATGTTAAACACAAGTATTATGATGGGTTGATTATCACGGGTGCTCCAGTTGAAACCTTGGCTTATGAGGAAGTGGATTATTGGGATGAATTGTGCCAAATCTTTGATTGGGCAAAATCTCATGTCTATTCAACCTTGCACTTGTGTTGGGGAGCGCAAGCTGGGCTCTACTACAAATATGGTATTAAGAAGGTTTTGCTAGAGGAAAAATTATCAGGCATCTTTTCTCAAAATGTCAAACAACCTTCTAATCCGATTGTCCGTGGGTTTGATGACTGCTTTATGGCGCCGCATTCTAGATATACAGAAGTTCGTCATGAAGATGTTGCTAAGGTTGATCGATTAGAAGTAATTGCTGAAGGTCCCACAGTTGGTTTGTCTATCGTAGCTAGTAAAGATTTGCGCGAAGTTTATAGCTTTGGACATTTGGAATATGACCGTGAAACTTTGGATCGTGAGTACAAGCGTGATGTTAAAGTTGGAAAAAATCCTAATGTGCCTGCGCATTATTACGTCAATGACGATCCTGAGCAAGATGTTCCGATGAAGTGGAACTTAGCGGCAACAACTTTCTTTAGTAATTGGATTAATTATGCTGTTTACCAAGAGACGCCTTATCAGTTGGAGCAATTGGAAAAAGAACCATCTTTTTACGGTTACTTGTGATGAGATGATTGTCGGTCAAATCTTGCTTTATCTTTGTCAGGTTCAGTTTTAAATGTGATGATTTTTTAGGAATATATTATGAGTTATTTGGAAAATTATAAATCAGGCAATCTTGTATTGCCGAGTGCTCTTCTCTTTCATTACAAAGACATTTTTAAACGTGCAGATGATTTTTTGATTTGGCAGTTTATTTATCTCCAAAACACGACTAAGATGGATGATTTGGCACCTAGTCAAATTGCTAGCGCGCTGAATAAAACAGTGGCAGAAGTTAACCGCTCGATTTCTGATTTGACTGCTCAAGGTTTACTTGATATGAAGACTATTGAACTTGGTAGTGAAATCGAAGTGATTTTTGATGCTAGTCCTGTTTTAGCCCTTTTGGATAAATTAGTATCTGAACCAAAACAAGTTCCTGAAAAACAAGATGTAAATCCTGTGAAAGAACTTGTCGAAGATTTTGAACGTGAGCTAGGTCGTATGCTAAGTCCATTTGAATTGGAAGATTTGCAAAAAACTATTCGTGAGGATAAAACGGATCCAGACCTAGTGCGCGCAGCGCTTCGTGAAGCTGTGTTTAACGGCAAGACAAACTGGAATTACATCAATGCCATTTTGCGAAATTGGCGTCGTGAAGGCATTACAACTATGCGTCAAGTTGAGGAACGTCGCAAAGAGCATGAAGATTCAAAAGCAGGTAAAGTCAATGTGTCAGATGACTTTTTGGCTGCAATGGATTTGTGGAGTGACTAATGAGAGTTGGACGTGAGCGTTTAAAGAAAATCTTAGCTATTATTGGTGATATGTATCCAGAAGCGCGTGGCGAGTTGGAATGGGAGACGCCATTTCAACTGCTTATCGCGGTGATTTTGTCTGCTCAAACGACGGATAAAGCAGTGAATAAGGTGACTCCAAATCTTTGGAAACATTACCCAGAAATCGAGGCTTTGGCTAAGGCAAATTTGGCTGATGTTGAGGAGTGTTTGCGAACTATTGGACTTTATAAGAACAAAGCTCGAAACATTATTAAGACGGCAAGAGCGATTTTACAAGACTTCGACGGGCAAGTTCCTAAGACCCACAAGGAGTTAGAAACCTTGCCAGGAGTGGGACGAAAAACGGCTAATGTTGTGTTAGCAGAAGTTTACGGTATCCCATCGATTGCTGTGGATACGCATGTGTCACGCATTGCTAAGCGCCTGAATATTTCTGCACCAGATGCTGATGTTAAAGAAATCGAAGAAGATTTGATGAAAAAAATTCCAAAGAAAGATTGGATTTTGACACATCATCGCTTGATTTTCTTTGGACGCTATCATTGCTTAGCTAAAAAGCCTAAATGTGATATTTGCCCAGTTCAAGCTTATTGCAAATATTATAAAGAAAATGTGAAAACTAACTAAGCAGCTCACTTGAGTTGCTTTTGTTATGTTTTTGTAAGGAGAAGTTGTTTTTGATATAATTAAAAAGAATGATATTTTAGAAGGAAGAATTATGCAAACAGTATTATCTAAGCGCTTAGCTGCCGTAGCAGAATTTGTACCGCAAGGAGCACGCTTACTGGATGTCGGAAGTGACCATGCTTACTTACCGATTGCCTTGATGGAAGAGGGAAAAATTGATTTTGCCATTGCTGGTGAAGTTGTCAAAGGTCCATATGAATCGGCAGTTCATAATGTTGCTGGCGCTGGTTTGGCAGATAAAATCGTTGTGCGTTTGGCAGATGGTTTGGCAGCCTTTGAAGCATCAGACCAAGTAACAACGATTACGATTTGTGGTATGGGCGGCGGCTTGATTGCTGATATTTTGGCGGCAGGAGTTGAAAAATTAGCAAGTGTAGACCGCCTCATCTTGCAACCTAATAATCGTGAAGATGAGCTTCGTGCTTGGTTGATGAACAATGGCTTCAAACTTGTTACTGAAGAAATCATGACAGAAAATGATAAATTTTATGAAATCATGGTCGTTGAACACGGTCAAATGACTTTGTCAGAGACAGACCTACGCTTTGGTCCTTTCTTGAACCAAGAAAAATCAACTGCCTTCAAAGCACGTTGGCAACGAGAATTGAAAAAATTAGAAATCGCTTTGCCTCACGTTCCAGAAAATCGTGTCGATGACCGCGCAGCTATTTCACAAAAAATGACAGCTATCAAGGAGGCTATCAATGAAAGCAAGTGAAATCATTGAACGCTACGAAGCATACTGTCCACGTGAGCTTTCTATGGAAGGAGATATTTCTGGTCTCCAAATTGGAACTCTTGATAAAGAAGTTAGTTGTGTCATGATTGCTCTTGATGTGCGTGAAACGACAGTGGCAGAAGCAATCGAGAAAAATGTTGACTTGATTATCGTTAAGCATGCTCCCATTTTTCGTCCACTAAAAGACCTTGTGGCGACTCCCCAAAATCAGATTTACCTTGACTTGGTAAAACATGATATCGCCGTATACGTGAGTCACACAAATATCGATATTGTGCCAGATGGTTTAAATGATTGGTTCTGTGAGCTGTTAGACATTACTGATACAGAGATTTTAAGTCCTACGGCTGATGGTTACGGGATTGGTCGAGTTGGAATGATTGAGGAGCAAACTTTTTCAGAATTTGCTCTTAAGGTTAAAGAAAAATTCAACTTAGATAGTGTTCGTTTGGTCGCATATGGAAACCAAGATAAGCTCATTAATCGTGTGGCTATTTGTGGTGGTAGTGGTCAAAGTTTTTATCGTGAAGCAATGGCAAAAGGGGCACAAGTCTACATTACTGGTGATATTTACTATCATACTGCTCAAGAAATGATTACAAATGGCATGTTAGCAATTGATCCGGGGCATCATATTGAAGTGCTCATGGTAGATAAACTACTTGAAAAATTCAATGATTGGAAAAATGACAATCATTGGTCAGTAGATTTCATTGCCAGTGAGGCAGAAACAAATCCGTTTTATCATTTATAAATAATTACTGACATTTGTCAGTAATTTTCGTTAAAAGCTTGTAAAATTAGGAAATTTAGTGACAGCATTTGCAAAAAATGATAGAATAGTTCTGATAATTGATAATTTATTAATAAAGAGGGAGACCTAACTATGAAAGGTATTATTCTTGCAGGAGGTTCAGGAACACGTTTGTATCCTTTGACTCGTGCGGCTTCAAAACAACTTATGCCAGTGTATGATAAACCAATGATTTATTATCCACTATCAACATTGATGTTGGCTGGTATTCGAGACATCTTAATTATCTCAACACCAACTGATATTCATCGTTTTGAAGAACTACTTGGCGATGGTTCAGAATTTGGTATTTCACTTTCTTACGCTGTACAACCAAGTCCAGATGGATTGGCACAAGCCTTTATCATCGGTGAAGAATTTATCGGAGATGACAATGTTGCTCTTGTATTAGGAGACAACATTTACCATGGAGCAGGTCTAAGTAAAATGCTTCAAAAAGCAGCAAGCAAAGAAAAAGGTGCTACTGTCTTTGGTTACCAAGTAAAAGACCCAGAACGTTTTGGTGTTGTTGAGTTTGATGAAGATTTCAACGCTATCTCAATAGAAGAAAAACCAGAACATCCAAAATCACACTATGCTGTAACAGGTCTTTACTTCTACGATAACGATGTTGTGGAAATTGCTAAGAACATCAAACCAAGTGCACGTGGCGAACTTGAAATCACAGATGTTAACAAAGCCTATCTTGAACGTGGCGACCTTTCTGTAGAAGTTATGGGACGTGGCTTTGCATGGCTTGATACAGGAACACACGAAAGCCTTCTTGAAGCAGCTCAATACATCGAAACAGTGCAACGTATGCAAAACCTTCAAGTGGCAAACTTGGAAGAAATCGCATACCGCATGGGTTACATCACAAAAGAAGATGTTTACAACCTTGCACAACCACTTAAGAAAAACGAATACGGAAAATACTTGCTCCGTTTGATTGGAGAAGACTAATGACAGAACAGTTTTTTGGTAAAGAATTAGCAGCACGTAAAATTGAAGCCATCCCAGGAATGATCGAATTTGATATTCCTGTTCACGGTGACAACCGCGGATGGTTTAAAGAAAACTTCCAAAAAGAAAAAATGCTTCCTCTTGGTTTCCCAGAATCATTCTTTGCAGAAGGAAAATTACAAAATAACGTTAGCTTTTCACATAAAAACGTTTTGCGTGGACTTCACGCAGAACCATGGGATAAATACATCTCAGTTGCTGACGAAGGTAAAGTCCTAGGTTCATGGGTTGACTTACGTGAAGGTGACAGCTTTGGTCATGTTTACCAAACAGTTATCGATGCTTCAAAAGGTATCTTTGTACCACGTGGTGTCGCTAACGGTTTCCAAGTATTGTCTGATAAAGTATCATACAGCTACTTGGTTAACGACTACTGGGCACTTGAACTTAAACCAAAATACGCTTTTGTAAACTACGCTGATCCAACTCTTGGAATCAAATGGGAAAACTTGGAAGCAGCAGAAGTTTCTGAAGCAGATAAAAATCACCCAATGCTTAAAGATGTTAAACCATTAAGCAAAAAAGATTTGTAATAAAAATAAAAAATTAATCAGAAAGGAGTGTTCAGTTTTAAGAAACTGAACACGGGACTAAATCTCTAAGAAAAAAGATAAATCTTCCTAGACGCTAGTCGTCTGCGTCAGATTTCCTATTTTTCTATGAGATTTTTCGCGAGCGAAATGTCCCTTTGTATCTTAAATTATGTCTGAATACAAAAATATCATTGTAACCGGTGGTGCAGGTTTCATCGGTTCAAACTTCGTACACTATGTTTACAATAACCACCCAGATGTACACGTTACCGTTCTTGATAAATTAACATACGCTGGTAACCGTGCAAACTTAGAAGAAATCCTTGGTGACCGTGTTGAGTTGGTTGTTGGTGATATCGCTGACGCAGAATTGGTTGACAAATTGGCTGCTAAAGCTGATGCAATCGTTCACTACGCTGCAGAAAGCCACAACGATAACTCACTAAAAGATCCAAGTCCATTCATCCAAACAAACTTTGTTGGTACATACACACTTTTGGAAGCAGCTCGTAAATACGATATCCGTTTTCACCACGTATCAACTGACGAAGTTTACGGAGACCTTCCACTTCGTGAAGACCTTCCAGGACATGGTGAAGGTCCAGGTGAAAAATTTACTGCTGAAACTAAATACAACCCAAGTTCACCATACTCATCAACAAAAGCAGCATCAGATTTGATCGTTAAAGCTTGGGTACGTTCATTTGGCGTTAAAGCAACTATCTCTAACTGCTCTAACAACTATGGACCATACCAACACATCGAAAAATTCATTCCTCGTCAAATCACAAACATCTTGTCAGGAATTAAACCAAAACTTTACGGTGATGGTAAAAACGTTCGTGACTGGATTCACACAAACGACCACTCAACTGGTGTTTGGGCAATCTTGACAAAAGGACGTATCGGTGAAACTTACCTTATCGGTGCAGATGGCGAAAAGAACAACAAAGAAGTTCTTGAACTTATCCTTGAAAAAATGGGTCAACCAAAAGATGCCTACGATCACGTAACAGACCGTGCAGGTCACGATCTTCGTTACGCTATCGACTCAACTAAACTTCGTGAAGAACTTGGTTGGGAACCAAAATATACTAACTTTGAAGAAGGACTTGAAGCAACAATCAAATGGTATACAGATAACCAAGATTGGTGGAAAGCTGAAAAAGAAGCTGTTGAAGCTAACTACGCTAAAACACAAAAAGTTCTTGATAAATAATTTAAAAAGCCTATCGTATCAAGCCACGCTTGCTGCGGGGCTTTTTTTATCTTTTGAGAAAAAAGTAAAGCTAAGATAGGGTTAATTGAAAAATATCTATAAAAACCTAGAATTATTTTACAAGTTATGCTTTGATTCAAGAATTGTGTTTGGTTTTCTGGTACAATAGAAGAAAACGAGAAAGAAGAGAAAGATGACGAAGTTAGCGACGATTTGTTATATTGATAACGGTGAGGCACTATTGCTTTTGCATCGTAATAAAAAGCCTAATGATGTTCATGAGGGAAAATGGATTTCGGTTGGTGGTAAACTTGAAGCGGGTGAAACGCCTGATGAATGTGCCAAACGTGAAATTTTTGAAGAAACGCATTTTACGGTTAAGGAAATGGATTTTAAAGGTGTGATTACTTTCCCTGAATTTACGCCTGGTCACGATTGGTATACCTACGTCTTTAAGGTGACAGATTTTGAAGGTGAATTAATCTCTGACGAAGAATCACGTGAGGGTACTCTTGAGTGGGTTCCTTATGATAAGGTGCTATCAAAACCAACTTGGGAAGGTGACTATGAAATCTTTAAGTGGATTTTAGATGATGTGCCATTCTTCTCAGCTAAGTTTACTTATGATGACAAGCAACGCTTAGTAGATAAGAGTGTTACTTTTTATGGCGATAAGTAGTCCTTATTGAAGTTGTCTAAAGAGAGGAGTTTTTATGGATCGTCATCAAGAAAAGAAATTTACGGAGTCTTGGTTTTTTAAATGGGTTTTAAACAGTCAAGCTACTGTGGCAGTTATGGTCACTTTTCTTGTCTTTTTGACCCTTTATTTGTTCACTAAGATTTCATTTCTATTTAAACCTGTTCTGTCTTTTTTAGCCATCATCATGCTTCCTTTGGTGATTTCGGCAATTCTTTACTACCTGATTAAGCCTTTGGTTGGATTGATTGAACGACGTGGTGTTAATCGAACGGCTTCAATTTTCATTGTTTATGCTGTTATTGTGGCTTTACTCATTTGGGCTGTTGCAAGTTTTATTCCCATGATTGAAGGGCAATTAACCTCATTTGTTGAGAATTTGCCTGCTTATGTTA
The DNA here is from genome assembly GCF_004352745.1 of Streptococcus sp. KCJ4932. Lineage (NCBI taxonomy): Bacteria > Bacillati > Bacillota > Bacilli > Lactobacillales > Streptococcaceae > Streptococcus > Streptococcus sp. KCJ4932. Next base: position 70,608 of record NZ_SJWW01000002.1, read on the forward strand.
AAAGTGTTAACGTCGAAAGCTCTAAGCTTTTGAAGAGTCCTTGGTTGGCTAATTATCAGTCAGAATTGCAAGATATGCTAGCTAATATCAGTGATAAAGCTGTTGATTATGCGGAAAGCTTTTCTAAGAATGCAATTGACTGGGCATCAAGCTTTGCTAGCGCCATTGCTCGCGTGACCTTAGCTATCATTATGTCACCGTTCATTCTCTTTTATTTCTTAAGAGATAGTCATAAGATGAAAGAGGGGTTAATTAAGGCACTTCCGACTAGAATGCGTCGTCCAACGTCACGTATTCTTGGAGATATCAACAAGCAGCTTGCTGGTTATGTTCAAGGTCAAGTAACCGTTGCGATTGTTGTTGGAATCATGTTCACAATCTTCTTTAATATGATTGGTTTGCGTTATGCGGCAACTTTTGGTATTATTGCAGGGTTCCTTAATATGATTCCATATCTTGGTAGTTTCTTAGCTATGGTTCCGGTTGTGATTATGGGGATTGTTCAAGGACCAATTATGCTGATTAAGGTTCTTGTGACCTTCGTGGTTGAACAAACGATTGAAGGGCGTTTTGTAGCACCTTTGGTTTTGGGAAGCAAGCTAAGCATCCATCCGATTACCATTATGTTTATTTTGCTAACGTCTGGCTCAATGTTTGGTATTTGGGGAGTGTTCCTTGGAATTCCGGTTTATGCCTCTATCAAGGTGGTTGTTAAAGAAATTTTTGACTGGTACAAAGCTGTCAGTGGTTTATATGAAGAAGAGTTAATTGTAGAAGAAGGAGAAGAAGAATCAAAAGATGTTAAATAGTGAAAAAATGGTTGCCTCAATTCAGAGTCAAGATTTAGAGCACGCTAATAAATATTTTAAACGAGCTTTGAAAGAAGACGATGCTGAGACTCTTTTGGAATTAGCAGAGTATCTTGAGAGCATTGGTTTCTTGCCACAAGCAAAAGAAATTTATTTGCAAGAACGTGAAGATTATCCTGAAGTTAATATCAACTTAGCTCAGATTGCGACTGAAGATGGTGACATCGAAGGTGCTTTCTTGTATCTTGATGCTATTTCGCCTGAGAGCGATGCTTATTTGTCTGCTTTGCTTGTTATGGCAGATATCTATGAAATGGAAGGGCTAGCTGACGTTGCGCGTGAAAAACTTCTCCAAGCGAGTCAGATTAGTGATGAACCTTTGGTTATTTTTGGTTTGGCTGAAATCGAAATGGAACTTGGTAATTACAATCAAGCTATCAAAGAATACGCTAAGCTAGATAATCGAGATATTCTTGAACTAACTGGTGTGTCAACTTATCAACGTATCGGTCGTGCTTATGCCAGTCTCGGAAAATTTGAAGCAGCTATCGAGTTTCTTGAAAAAGCTGTTGAGATTGAATACGATGACAATACAATCTTTGAATTAGCGACAATTTTGTATGATCAAGATGAATACCAAAAAGCAAATATTTACTTCAAACAATTGGAGACAATGAATCCTGACTTTGAAGGGTATGAGTATGTTTACGCACAATCTCTTCATGAAGAAAATAAAACTGAAGAAGCACTTCGTTTGGTGCAAAAAGGTTTGGCTAAAAATGAATTTGATACCAATCTTTTGCTCGCAGCATCACAATTTTCATATGAATTACACGATACCAAACAAGCCGAAAGCTATCTTTTGAAAGCTAAAGACGTAGCGGTTGACGATGAAGATGTTTTGATGCGTTTGACTAACTTGTACTTAGAAGAAGAACGCTATGACGATGTTGTTGCCCTTAATCGTGACAACATTGATAATGTCCTTACTAAATGGAACATTGCCAAAGCCTATCAAGCGCTTGAAGCTGATAAAAAAGCCCTCAAGATTTATGATGATTTGGCAACGGATTTGGCAGATAATCCAGAATTCTTGCAAGACTATGCTTATATTTTGCGCGAATTTGGTTATACAGATCGTGCCAAAGATGTGGCTAAACGTTACTTAACCATGGTTCCAGATGATGTCAATATGGTGGAATTTTTAAATGAAGATGAATTTTAAGAGTCTTTTGGCTAGTAACCTGATAACGGTTATTATCATTTTTGTTTTGCTATCATTCTTTGATCAAAGTGGTGAACCACTTCGCAATATTCTTGTGGTATTTGGTGGTTTTATCTTGATGACCATCTATGATTTTGTTAGAACAAGACGAAAAAAATAGAGTAAAAAGCGCGACAATTTCGTCGTGTTTTTTCTTGTAATTTTCAAGAATGTTTTCAATCTTACTTTAGAAAGATAAATAAAAATTTCACAAGCGAAATTTCACAAACTTTTCGTAAAACTATGGTATAATTGATTCATATTTGTGAAAAAATAAAAATTTGTGATTTAGATTTGACTAATTTTATCGCCAGATTTTCTTGAAATTGTGATGTATTGGAACTTTAAAATCTGTTCTTAATTAGTCATCTAAAGACATATAGGAGATAAAATGACTGAACAAAAGCAATATGGGGCTGATCTTGTTGTAGATAGCCTTATTAATCATGACGTCGAATACGTTTTTGGTATTCCGGGCGCAAAAATTGACCGTGTTTTCGATACACTTGAAGACAAAGGTCCAAAATTGATTGTTGCACGTCATGAGCAAAATGCAGCCTTTATGGCGCAAGGTATCGGACGTATCACAGGTAATCCAGGTGTTGTAATTACAACAAGTGGTCCTGGTGTGTCAAACTTAGCAACTGGTCTTGTAACGGCGACTGATGAAGGTGACCCAGTTCTTGCCATCTCAGGACAAGTAAAACGTTGTGACTTGTTGAAACGTTCACACCAATCAATGAAAAACGTTGCGATGATGGAACCAGTAACGAAGTCAGCTGTTGAAGTGCATGACCCAAATACACTTTCTGAAATCATCGCCAATGCCTACCGTGTAGCTAAATCAGGTCGACGCGGCGCAAGCTTTATCTCAATTCCGCAAGACGTTACGGATAGTTTAGTATCTGTAAAAGCTATTAAGCCACTAACTGACCCTAAACTTGGTTCAGCATCTGTTGATGACGTGAACTATCTTGCTCAAGCGATTCGCAATGCTGAGTTGCCAGTTTTACTTTTGGGAAATGGTGCTTCAACACGTGCGGTCACAAAATCAATTCGTAAATTGCTTGAAGCTGTTAAATTGCCAGTTGTTGAAACTTTCCAAGGGGCAGGTATCGTATCACGTGAACTTGAAGAAGACACTTTCTTTGGTCGTGTAGGACTTTTCCGTAACCAACCAGGGGACATGTTGCTTAAAAAAGCTGACCTTGTCATTGCAATTGGTTATGACCCAATTGAATATGAAGCCAGAAACTGGAACGCTGAGATTTCAGCACGTATCATTGTTATTGATGTGGCTCAAGCTGAAGTTGATACTTATTTCCAACCTGAACGTGAATTGATTGGTGATATTGCTGATACGATTGATTTGCTTTTACCAGCAGTTAATGGTTACACTTTGCCAAAAGCATCAGTAGACTACCTTCAAAATCTTAAGAAAAATGTGGTTGAAGATGTGAAATTTGACCGTGACTCAAATCCTGGTGTGGTTCACCCACTTGATGTGATTGATGTTATGCAAGAAAATATCACAGATGATATGACTGTAACTGTTGACGTCGGTAGTCACTACATCTGGATGGCACGTTACTTCAAATCATACGAAGCACGTCACCTACTCTTCTCAAATGGTATGCAAACACTCGGTGTAGCACTTCCTTGGGCAATTTCAGCAGCCCTTGTTCGTCCAAATACAACCGTTATCTCTGTATCTGGTGATGGTGGTTTCCTCTTCTCAGCGCAAGAATTAGAAACTGCAGTTCGTCTTAACTTGCCAATCGTTCACATTATCTGGAATGATGGTAAATACAACATGGTTGAATTCCAAGAAGAGATGAAATACGGTCGTTCTTCAGGTGTTGATTTTGGTCCTGTTGATTTTGTCAAATACGCAGAAAGCTTCGGTGCTAAAGGTTACCGTGTTGATAGCAAAGAAGGTTTTGAAACAACCTTCAAAAAAGCCCTTGCTGAAGCAGAAAACGGACCAGTACTTATCGATATTCCAATCGATTACAAAGATAACATTAAACTTGGTGAAACAATCTTACCAGACGAGTTTTATTAAGCTTGCAATTTAACGAATTTGGCAATAAAATATTAATGACAGTTAATTTTAAATGACGAAAGTGAAGGAGAATATGTCAGAAGCAATTAAACTTTTTCAATATAATACCTTAAGTGCCCTGATGGCTGGTCTTTATGGTGGAACATTAACCATCGGTGAGCTACTAGAGCATGGTGATTTAGGAATCGGGACACTCGATTCTATTGATGGAGAGTTGATTATTCTAGACGGTAAAGCCTATCAAGCTATCGGTTCAAACGGAAAACCTGAAATTGTTGAGGTTTCTGATGATGTCAAAGTTCCTTACGCTGCAGTTGTTCCTCATCAAGCAGAAGTGATTTTTAAACAACGTTTTGAAATGACAGATGCTGAGTTGAAAAAGCGTATCGAGTCATATTATGATGGGGTAAACTTGTTCCGTTCGATTAAGATTAAAGGGACTTTTTCTAACATGCATGTTCGCATGATTCCAAAATCTGCGCCAAATACAAAATTTGCAGAAGTCGCAACACGCCAACCTGAATATTCACGTGAAAATGTCACGGGGACTATTGTGGGTATCTGGACACCTAAGATGTTCCATGGTGTGAGTGTTGCTGGTTATCATTTACACTTTATTTCAGATGATTTAACCTTTGGTGGTCATGTGATGGATTTTGTGATTTCAGAAGGTGTGGTTGAAGTAGGACCTGTTGACCAACTTGATCAACGTTTCCCAGTTCAAGACCGTAAATATCTTTTTGCAAAATTTAACATGGACGAATTGAAAGAAGACATCAAAAAAAGCGAATAAATCGTCTAGTTATCGCATATGAAAAAGGCACATTTCTAAAAACGAGTTTATCTTGTTTTAGTAATGTGTTTTTTTACGGATAAAAATGAGATATAGAGTTGATTTTTACTTATATTTATCCTAAAATAAAAGACGTTGTGCATGTGAATCTTGTATCAAGAATTGATAGAATTATAAGAATTGCATGACGATTTCAAACAAATAACAGGAGAATGTATGGATATTTTTCGAAAGACCCCGATGGCGCAAAAGACAAGTCATCTACAAAGACGCCTGGGGCTTGCTGAACTTATCTTTTTAGGGGTAGGTTCGATTGTTGGGACAGGGATTTTCACGATAACAGGAGTAGGTGCTTCTCAATACGCAGGACCTGCGATTACTATTTCAATTATTATTGCTGCTATCTGTGTAACCATGTCAGCTTTATTCTTTGCAGAATTTTCTTCACGCTTGCCACATTCAGGTGGTGTGTATCGCTATTTGTATACTGTTTTTGGAGAGTACCCAGCTTGGATTGCAGGTTGGTTTATGATGATTGAATTTGCTGGAGCGATTTCAACGGCAGCCTCTGGTTGGGGAGAGTATTTAAAGGCTTTCTTGAAAACTTTCGGTATCAGTTTGCCGACTGCCTTGAGTGGTCCTTTCAATCCTGCTAAAGGAACTTATATTGATATTGTTCCGGTTCTCTTATTGCTTTGTGTGACTGCCCTTGTTGTGTTAGGGGTTCAAACGGTATTAAGATTTAATTCGGTTTTGGTTATTTTTAAATTAGCCGTTTTGATTATCTTTATCGCTCTTGGTTTGACAGCAATCAATACGCAAAACTGGAGTGATTTTGCACCGTTCGGATTTGGTCAAATTTATGGTGGTAAAGTTGGTATCATGGCTGGTGCATCATTGATGTTCTTTGCTTTCCTTGGATTTGAATCTATTTCGATGGCGGCTGATGAAACCAAAGAACCTCAAAAGAAAATTCCACAAGGTATCTTCTTTTCAATTGGATTGACAACTTTGTTGTATGTCTTGGTTACTTTGGTTTTGACAGGAACTGTTCATTATACAAAATTAAATACAGCTGATGTGGTGCCATTTGTTCTACGTAGCATTGGTTTCCCTTTGGTTGGTAATATTGTCTCTGTAGTGGTGATTTTGACACTGGTAACGGTATGTATTTCTATGATGTTTGCCTTGTCACGTGTGATTTACAATGTCAGTTGTGATGGGCTTTTGCCTGAGCAATTCCAAGAATTAACACCAAAGAGCAAAGTACCGAAAAAAGCGACTATTTTTGTTGGGATTGTCACAATGTTCTTCTCAGGGGTCTTTCCTTTGGAAATTCTAGCTTTATTGGTAAATATTGTGACTTTGGCTTATCTTATTTTGCTTGCTTTTGGTGTTATCAAACTTCGTAAAGATTTTGGTGAGCCAAAAGAAGGTGAATTCAGAACACCTTGGGTGCCATTTTTGCCAATATTATCAATTGTGGTTTGCTTTGCTTTGATGACACAATGTAAGCTTGAGACATGGTTTGGCTTTATCATTGCCTTTGTGATTGGAACAATCATTTACTTTGCTTATGGTTACCGTCACTCAAAATTAATCGATAAAACAGAAGAATAAACAAAAAGCATTGGTTTTTAGCCAATGCTTTTTTGCAATTTTAACAGCAACTTATTTCTTATTTTCGATGCGCATGCTATTGATTTTTTCTTCGGTTGGTGTAACGCGAAGTGTTTTTTGACCAGTGTATGTGACAAAACCAGGTTTGGCACCAGTAGGTTTGTTGAGTTTTTTAGCTTCGATCATATCAACTTGGATAAGATTTGATAGGCGAGCTTTTGAGTAATAGGCTGCCAATTCAGCGGCGTCAGTTTTGACTTCGTCGCTTGGATTGAGGTTGTCTTTGATGAGTACGTGACTACCTGGAATGTCCTTGGCGTGGAACCAGAGTTCACCTTTTTTAGCCATTTTGAAAGTTAATTCATCATTTTGCAGGTTGTTGCGTCCGACCATGATGATTGTCTTGCCATCTGAAGCAAGGTATTGTTCTGGTTTTTTACGCTTGTGACGTTTATCGCGCGTGCGGCGTTTGACAAAACCAGTTTCCACCAACTCTTCACGAATGTCTTCGATATCAGAGATAGAAGCGTGGCTTAGAGCTGTCTCGACGCTTTCAAGATAAGTGATTGTGTGTTTTGTTTCTTCGATGAGTCCTGTTAAGTGTTTGACAGCTTCTTTTAGTTTTTGGTATTTTTTGAAATAGCGCTGAGCATTTTGGTTAGGGGTCAAACTTTTATCAAGAGCAATAGTGATTTTTTCATTAGTGTAGTAGTTATCAAGTTCCACTTGGTCTTGGTTGTTTGGCACCATTGAGAGATAAGTGGTTAAGAGTTCGCCTTTTTGGCGGAATTCTTCGGCGTTCTCAGTAGCTGCTAATTCTTTTTCTTGTTTTGCTAGTTTTTTGATGTTTTTATCGAGTTCAGTCTGAACACGGTGAATCAAGTCGCTTGATTGTTGGTTGACGCGATCGCGTTCAGCTTTATCTTGATAGAAAACATCTAGCAACTCTGAAAGGCTGTCAAAAGTTTGACCACTCTTATCAAATGGCACCGCTGCAAATGATTTGTCAGTCATATTTGGCTGGACAGGTCGAGCAAAGAAAGCACGGAACTGTTTGAGTTTGTCATCACTAAGCTGAGCTGCCAAATTTTCAGCGGTATCACGTCCCAAACCTTGGAAGAGTTTTTGAAGATGACGTGGTGCCAAATCCTCAGTTTGTAAGATTTCAAATAATTTTTCATCTGAAACAGTAAAAGGATTTTTAGCATCTGTTTTTGGCGGTGCAATGTAAGTTGAACCAGGCAAGATTGTTCGGTAGCTGTTTTGTGAGAAACCGATATGTTTGATAGATTCGATAATCTTACTTTCAGCCTTATCAATCAAGATGATGTTACTGTGTTTGCCCATGATTTCAACAACCAAGGTAACCTTGATGTTGTCACCAATTTCATTCTTATTTGAAAAGGCAATTTCTAAAACACGGTCATTCTCAATTTGTGTGATGCTTTCAATAACAGCACCTTGAAGGTATTTACGCATAATCATGGTAAAAGTATTAGGTGTTTGAGGGTTTTGAAAGTCTGTTTTAGTAATTTGCAGGCGCCCAAAAACAGGGTGGGCAGAAAGTAACAGTTTATAATTTTTACGGTTATTACGAATGGTTAAAACAAGCTCGTGCTCAAAAGGCTGATTAACTTTTTGAATGCGTCCGTAGAGAAGCTCGTCTTGTAATTCTTTGGTTAAATGGTGTAGGAAAAAACCATCAAATGACATGATTAAAGTTGCCGTAACACTAGCTCATCAAAAGCGATAAGAAGTTTACGACGTCTCCTTTCTAATCTCATGTTTTCAATTCTTCTATTATACCATAACCATTGCAAAATCTGGACTCTGCGATATGGGAAAGTTTGCCCCTTACGATTTTTTTAATTTTTGAATGATTGCTAGAAGGTCTTGGTAATGTTTGTTTTCCATTTTGACGATGGCGTAGGTCTTGATAAAAATGTCTTTTAGCTTTTTAGAGCTTGAAATGATATTTGGATTTTCAAGCAGACGTTCTGCGATGTCTTGACTGACAATGGTAATGCCAGTACCTTTAAGCACTTCGTGTTCAATAAGTGAGAGGTTATCGATAGAAATATGGTGTTGGGTTGGCAGCTGATTAATCTTAATAAATTCTTTTAAGTAATTATGGTAGCTGCTGGTCATGTGATAAAGTAAGAAAAGCGATTCTTCACCCTTGTCAAATTTTTCAATGAGCTCTCTTTGCCCGACAATCATCAATTTATCAGAGCGAAGTGGAAGTTTGAGCACACCTTTTTGTGTGTAGCTACCTGACATAATTCCAAGATCAATTTGGTCATCCAAAAGCGCTTGAAAAATCTGATGGGAATTACTGTAAGTTTGGACATTGAGTTTACGGTTTTCTGGCAAATATTTTTGAATGGCTGACAAATAGGTCTTGAGATAAGAGGTATCAGAACCAAGAATGATACTTTGCTCAAAGGTAGAGTCCAAATTATCAAGCAGGCTGTTAAAAGCAAGCAATGTCTGATTAGCAAATTGATAAATGTCTTTTCCCTTAGGTGTTAGGGATATTTTTTTATTTTTACGTAAGAAAATCTCACATAAATTGCTATTGATTTCTTTTACACGCTTAGAAACAGCTGGTTGACTGATATTATTAAGCTTAGCAGCTTCAGAGAAACTCTGTGTTTCATAAATGTCTTTGATTAATTTGAAGTCAAAAATAGATAATTTATAACTATATTTCATATTTTTGATTTTATCATAAATAAAAGTTATAAACAAGGATTCGAAAATAAAGAAAATAATCACCAAAATCATAAAAAAATAGAAAAAATCCACGCATATGTCATAAAACCTAACATAAACTATTGAAATAAAATTCTGAAAATTATAAAATATTGACATCAATTAAGAAAGAGGTCTGCGGTATGGTTGCTTTGGAAGAGGAGTTGGCGACTTTTGATTTGACAGCGAAGTATATGATCGAAATGAAGGGCATTCGAAAAAGTTATGGTAAGCAAGAAGTTCTAAAAAACATCAATCTGTCTGTTAAAAAAGGTGAGGTTGTGGTTTTGATTGGACCGTCTGGAAGTGGAAAGTCAACCTTGATTCGAACGATTAATAAATTGGAAAAGGTTGACGGTGGTGAAATTGCGGTTATGGGGAAAAACATTTATGACATGAATATGAATGACAATTTGCTACGAGAACATGTCAATATGGTCTTTCAACACTTTAACCTTTTTAATAACATGACCATTGCTAAAAATATTGGTATCGGTCCAGAAAAATTACACCGGAAAAGCAGCGAAGAGGTGGATGAAATTGTTTTTCGCTTGCTGATGGCAGTTGGCTTGCTTGATAAGAAAGATGCTTATCCTGAAAATCTGTCTGGCGGTCAGAAACAACGTGTTGCTATAGCAAGAGCTTTGGCAATGCAACCTGACATTATTTTATTTGATGAGCCGACTTCAGCGCTTGATCCTGAGATGGTTGGTGAGGTTTTGCAGGTGATGAAAGCTATTGCTAAAAGTGGTACGACAATGATTATTGTGACACACGAGATTGGTTTTGCAAAAGAAGTGGCAGATCGTATTGTATTTCTTGAAAATGGTGAGTTAATCGCAGACATGCTACCTGAAGAGGTGAATCGTTCTTATCCAAATCAACGTGTGGCAAGTTTTTTGAAGCAAATTTTATAAGTTAGGCCTAGGAGAGAGTTATGTTTGGTGGGTTTCTGGAAAGTTATGGTGGATTTATTTTAGATGGTGCCCTGATGACAGTCTTTTTGTCGGTGGTTTCCATGGTTTTAGCCCTGATTTTAGGGGGTGTTGTCACCGCAGCTAGGATGAGTGACAATCTTTTGATTAGTGGATTGACAAAACTTTACATTGAAGTGATTCGTGGTTTGCCGATGCTAGTCATTTTGTCACTCTTCTTTTATGGTTTGCCCATGCTGGGGTTAAATATTCCTAAAAGTACGCTTTTTGGTGTTGATTTAGACCGTTTGATTGCAGCCTTAACGGGTTTAACGGTTGGAGAATCGGTCTTTGTTGCTGAGATTTATCGGTCTGGGATTCAAGCGGTAGATTCAGGACAATTTGAAGGGGCTAGAAGTATTGGCTTTAATAAATTTCAAGCTTATCGGTATGTGATTATCCCGCAGGCGTTTAAAAATATTTTGCCAACTTTGGGAAATGAATTTGCGAATAACATTAAGTCAAGTTCGCAAGCATCGGTAATTGGGGTTGCTGATTTGATGTTTACAGCAAGCACTATTCAGGGGATTTCTTATAAACCTTTTCAAGCGGTAATTGCCGTTGGGATTGTTTATTTGGTTTTTACTTTTTCAACCACACGTATCGTTGCACATTATGAAAGAAAGATGAATCGCAGTGCAGAAGAATTAACTTTGCGTGATAAATGGGATGAGCTGGTGCAAACTATTAAAGCTAGCTGGAAGAGTTTGCTAGTGACAGCAGCTTTTATAGTAATGATAATTGGTGCTTTTGCTTTTAATCGTAGGGAAATAAACACGACTGCTGGAAGCATCGAGAAGATTCAGAATTCTGGACAGCTGGTTGTTGCAACTAACATTGGCTACGCTCCTTATGAGTTTTACGATTTGTCATCAGGTCACAAGAAAGCTGTTGGAGTTGACTTAGCTTTTGCCAAGCAATTAGCAAATAAATTGCAGGTGAAATTAGTGGTTAAAAATATGAATTTTGATTCGATTCTAGGAACTATCACGTCAGGAAATGCTGATATCGCCATTGCCGGGATGACAAAAACAAAAGAACGTGAAAAGTCGGTCGATTTCACACAAAACTACGTTAAGCAAATCAATAAAGTTGTTGTTCGTAAAGATTCAGCTCCTCAGTACACTGCGATTGCTGATTTATCACAAAGTTCGATTGCAGTACAAAAATCAACAACGCAAGAAGATGTGGTCAAAGAGGACATCAAACCTAAGCAGATAGTTGCCTTATCAAGTTTGCCAGATGCGTTTTTGAATTTAGCACAAGGTAAAGTGGATGCTGTGGTTGCAGATGATACGGTAGCTGACCAATATATCGCAAGTAACAGTGAATTGACTTATGCTGACATTGATTTACCAGGGACAACTGAGACAGCTATGGCATTAACTAAAGGCAATCAATCGCTCAAGGCTTACGTGGATAAATTGATTGAGCAAGATAAAAAAGATGGTAGCTTTGATAAATGGATGAAAACCTATAGTGCTTTAGCACAAAAAAATACGGGAGAAAATGAGTAGGAGGAGATTCTTATGGCAGTAATTGATGGAACCAGCCGTTTACGAAAAGTGTTAATGTGCCGACCAGATTTTCTGGTAAGTGCGGCGCCGATTAATGTGATTTCAGAGCAGTACACTGAACCTTTGGACCACGACAAAATGATGCAAGAGTACGGCGCTGTGGTCAAAGCTTACCAGGATAATGGCGTAGAAGTGGTCCAGGTCACTTCTGGAAAAAAAATGCCAAATGCAGTTTTTGCTAGAGATTTTGGAGGTGATGTTAAGGAAGGGTATATCTTAGGGCGTTTTAAAAAGCCTATTCGTTTTGAGGAACGTCGTCATTACGAAGACATTATGGCGGGACTTGGCATTCCAAAAATTGCTGAAGTTACTGAAGGTTACTTTGAAGGGGGTGATTTTGCATTTATTGATGAGAAGACATTAGCGATTGGGGTGATTGATCGCACCAATCTCACAGGTGTTGATGAAATTCGTAAGCAATTAGAACCATATGGTTACAAGGTCTATGCTGTTAAGGCAAATCCAGACTACCTTCATCTGGATATGTGCTTTAACTTAGTGGCACCGAAACTTGCTATTGCTTATGAGGCTGGATTGCCAGAAGATTTTGTTACCTTGGTCAAGGAAAAAGGCATTAAGATTATTTCTGGAACGCAAGACATGATTTTTAAACATGGTTATAACGTTGAAGCTTTGGGAGATAATCGTGTGATGAGTTTAAAACAAAATATTTTTATTAACGAAGCACTTCGCAGTGAAGGCATGGAAGTCATAGAGGTCGATATGACGGAGTTATTGAAAGCAGGTGGTGGCGTGCATTGCATGACTTTCCCGCTTGAACGTTATTAATCACTTTTAATTATCATTTGTAGATGTGGATTGCCACGTAAAAAACAATTTAGAAAGTTTGTTATGTCAACATTTTTAGCTAAATCATTTGAAACTATTGTCGCTTACAAACCTGGTGAACAACTTGGAGATGATTACCTTAAATTAAATGCCAATGAAAGTTCACAAGAGCCTAGCCCTCGTGTTTTAGAGGTTTTGAAAAATGCTCAGAATTTAAATTATTACAACGATCCTTGTCAGCATAAATTACGTCAAAAATTGGCTGATTTGCATTCTTTGGATAAAACAAACATCATTGTTGGAACAGGAGCAGATGATGTTTTAGATTTAATCTTTAGAACATTTTTTGAACGAGGCGATAAACTTGCTTTTCCGAAAGTGACTTATCCTTTTTATAAAGGCTATGCTGACACCTTTGGGTATGATGCGTTAGAAGTGCCTTTGACAAAAGATTTACGCGTTGATTTATCAGATTATGAAAAACTTCCCCACGCTGTTATAGTGGTGAATCCAGATGCCCCAACAGGATTTTTGAAACCTTTGTCAGCTATCAAGAAGTTGCTTGCCTCGAATCTTGAGCGATTGGTGATTGTTGATGAAGCTTATATTGATTTTGGTGGTGCTTCACAATCAGCGACTTCCTTGGTTGAGGAGTTTTCAAATTTGATTGTGGTTCGTACTTTTTCCAAATCGCGTCAATTAGCCGGCGGTCGTATTGGTTACGCGGTTGCTTGTAAAGAACTTATCAAAGATATGGAAGATTTAAAAATGACGGTTAATCCATTCAATGTGAGTTTGCTACAAGAAGAAGTTGCTCTAGCAAGTCTTGAAGATGAATTTCATTTTGAAAGACATGTTAAGGAAATTATCGAAAATCGTGATTTCTTGACATCAGCTTTGCGAATCTTAGGTTTCAAGGTTTTAAACAGTAAGACAAACTTTATTTATGCCTCTTCACCTGTGATTTCAGGAGAGGAATTGTATGAGAAATTGCGTGAGCGTCATATTTTGGTTCGTCGCTATGACATAGCAGAGGTTAAAGATTATGTTCGTATCACAATTGGAACCAAGCAAGAAATGCACCGTCTAGTCAGTGAGGTAGATGCTATTTTAAAGGAGAAAGATCATGTTAAAAGTGTTAATTTCTGATTATCCAAATGTTTTGGCGGAGCGTGATTTGAGTATCGAAGTTAACCTCTTAAAGGAACTTTTACCTGCCGATAGCGAAATTTCTGTTTACCCTTATATCAATGAGGATGAGTTCATCGAACGAATGTCTGGTGTGGATGTTCTTTTGACAGCCTTTCTTCCCTTGAAGGAAAATATTCTGGCAAAATTTCCAGATTTGAAAGGTATTGCGGTTAATGCTACGGGAACAAATACCATTGACTGTGAGTATGCTGAGAAGTTAGGTATTGCTATTCGAAATTTAGGAGCTTATTCGACAGAAGATGTTGCCAACCACACGATTGCTCTATTACTAGCACTAAATCAAAAACTTTTTATTCATCGGAAATACATTGAAGCTGGTTTTTGGAGTTATCAAAAAGCTGGTGAAGTGAAGCGTTTGTCCTCGCAAACTTTGGCGATTTTTGGGCTTGGTCGAATTGGTCAAGCAGTGGCAAAACGTGCGAAAAGTTTTGGCATGTCAGTGATTGCCTACGATCCTTTTTTGCAAGAAGAAGTGGCAGAAGAAATTGGGGTCAAATTGGTCTCGGTTGAGACTATTCAAGCAGAAGCTGATGTGATTAGCTTGCATTTATTTGCTAATTCGGCAAATGAGCATTTCTTTAATCGTGATTTCTTTAAGAAATTGAAGAAACCAGTAATGTTTATCAATGTGGCGCGTGGTAGTCTGGTTGACGAAGCAGCCTTGGTAGAAGCACTTGATGAGGGCAAAGTGATTGGTGCTGGCTTGGATGTTTTAGAAAGTGAAAATCCAGATCTGCTTAACAATCCTTTGCTTGGACGCGAGAATGTTATTCTAACGCCGCATTCAGCCTTTTACAGTCAAGAAAGTCTGAATACCTTGCAAGTTCAAACGGTTAAAAATGCAGTTGCCATTTTAAAGGAGTATCATCATGAAATTTGAAACGATTGAAGCCTACAGTTTGCCAGAGCGCATCGAAGCAATTGCTAAATATTTGGTGTCCATTCTTTCGGTAAATGGTACAGCAGGAGAGGTCAAGCTGGCAGATGCCATTTATGACTTATTGCAGTCAGCACCGTATTTTAAAGATCACCCAGAAGACCTCTGGCAGCAGGTTTTAGAAAATGACTCCTTGAAACGAAAAAATAATTTTGCACTGCTTAAAAAATCAGGAACAACTAAGACTGTCATTTTACACTCGCATATGGACACCGTAGGCATAGAGGATTATGGTCCACTAAAGACAATCGCAAATGATCCAGATGCTCTGCTAGATTTTTTTAAAGATTATGACGATGACCCTGTCGTTCAAGAGCATGCCAAATCAGGTGATTGGCTCTTTGGACGAGGAATGCTTGATATGAAATCAGGCGATGCGGTCAATATTGCAACACTTTTGTATTACATGGAACACATGGATGAACTGCCCTGTAATTTACTTGTAATGACCAATTGTGTTGAGGAAAATGACCATACGGGTGCTATTCAAGCCTCAAGTGAACTTTTACGTTTGCGTAAAGCTGGCTATGATTTTAAAGTGGCTATCAATACAGATTTTATTTCGCCATCATATGACGGTGATGATAAGAAATATATCTACACGGGCGCAGCTGGAAAAATGCTGACATGTTTTTACATCAAAGGGAGAGAAACGCATGTTGGTAGTTGCCTAATGGGCATTGATGCCACAATGATTTCCAGTGCGATTAATCTTAAAATCAATACCAACCTTGATTTAGTTGAAAAAATTGACAATGAAGATATATTGCCAAGTTCTGTGCTTTTACAACGAGATTGCAAGGATTTTTATAATGTCCAAACAAACAAGCGTGCCAATCTTTACTTCAATACTTTCTTATATGAAAAAAGTGCAGATACCATTTTGCACACCTTAATGGAAGCTAGTCGTGAGGCTGTCCATGAGGTTTCAAGACATTATAAAGAACGCTTTAAGATTTATTCGGAAAGAAGTCATATTCATAGCCAGATTTCGCATGATATTACTGTGATGACTTTTTCGCAGTATCTAGATGTTTTGGAGAAAAAAGGTTTTGATAGCCAAGCCTTGATTAGGGAGTTCTTTGAAACTATCGGAGATTTTGACAAACGAGAAGTTGGTTTTGATTTAATTGACTACCTTGAGGCAAAAACACAGTCTGATGAAGCAAAAGTGATTGTCTTTTTAGCACCGCCGTTTTGTCCTCACAATTATACTGATAAAGACAGCGATGTTGACCAAGCGCTTGAAAAAATGATGGCAGAATTTCCTGAAGAACATTTTGTGAAACGACGTTTTTTCCCATTTTTAAGTGATTCTAGCTATCTTGCGATGCGAGAAAGTCCAGAAGACATTGAAAAACTAAAAGCGAATTTTCCTCTGATGGATGCAATTTATCCATTGCCAGTTGATACCATCAGAAAGCTTGACATTCCAGCTCTTGACTTGGGCGTTTACGGTATTGGAGCTCATACTTGGAAAGAAAGACTCTACAAACCTTATTCTTATCACACTCTTCCAAAGGTTATTAGAAGTTTTATCAAGCATTTAAGCTAAAGTTTGAGCATGGCAAATAAGTGTTTTGAATAAAAATAAGAAAATTTCGAAAAGAACTTGAAATTTTCAGAATTTAGGTTATAATTATTAAAAAACACAGGAGGAAGCTAAGATATGAACATGACACAAACTCTTACAAGTTGGCAAAGTTGGCGTATGTAAAAGTTGTGTTTATGTTGTTGCATAGATACGACTTTTGGAGTACTTCTAAAAAGTATCTATGCGCTAATCTTAGTTAAAAGATAAAAAAGCGTGTAGTAAGCAATTACTAGACGCTTTTCTTTTTAGTTGACTCATCAAATTGAAAATAAGGTATTAAATAAATTAGATTGTTCAACGGAGAAAAATATGAAAAATAAAGCACTTATTGGAACACTTATTGCCCTTGTCATTTTAGTAGCTGGTTCAATGATTTATGACCAGACTAAAAATGAGTCAGCGAAAAATGGAGAGATTAAAATCGGTATTCTACAATATGTTACCCACGATGCTCTTGATGAAATCGAAAGAGGGATTGAAGATGGCTTAGCTGATGCCGGTTATGACAAAGCAAATGCGAAGATTACCGTTTTAAATGCCGAAGGTGACCAAAGTAAAATCCAAACCATGAGTAAACAATTGGTTCATGCTAAAAATGATGTGGTCATTGGTATTGCAACACCAGCTGCCCAAGGTCTAGCCTCAGCAACCAAAGACATTCCGGTTGTGATGGGAGCTATTTCAGACCCAGTCGGAGCAAAATTGGTTAAGAATTTGAAAAAACCGGAAGGAAACGTAACAGGAGTTTCTAACCAAGTGCCAATTAAACAAACGGTTGAGATGATTCAAGAAATTACACCAAACGCTAAAACAATCGGAGTCTTGTATGCTAGCAGCGAAGATAATTCCGTATCTCAAGTGGCTGAATTTAAAAAATACGCTAAAACAGCTGGTATCAATGTAATTGAATACGCTGTTCCATCAACCAATGAAATTAAAACAACTATGTCTGTTATGACTGGTAAGGTTGATGCTGTTTTTGTCCCACAAGATAATACGATTGCCTCAGCTTTTTCAACTGTTGTCAACTCAGCAAACGCTGCTAAGATTCCAGTTTATTCATGTGTGGACACCATGGTTGAACAAGGAAGCATCGCTTCAGTCGCTCAAAGTCAATATGATTTAGGGGTTGAAACAGCAAAAATTGCTGTTAAATTACTTGCTGGTAAAAAAGTATCAGACGTCCCAGTTAACATCGTTAATACTGGTACCCCAACCCTTAACTTGAAAGAAGCCCAAGAACTTGGCATTACGATTCCAGATAGCATGTTGTCAAAAGCAACTGTAGCTGTCAAAGCAGATGAAAATTAGGAGAGAAGGAGAAAACATCATATGATTATTTCGTCAGTTTCACAAGGACTTTTGTGGGGGATTCTTGGTTTAGGAATTTACCTGACTTTCCGAATTCTTAATTTTCCAGATATGACGACTGAGGGTTCTTTCCCTCTTGGTGGAGCAGTAGCTGTTACTTTGATGAATCACGGAACACACCCTTTGTTAGCTACTTTGGCAGGTATGCTTGCGGGTTGTTTAGCTGGTCTTGTTACTGGTCTTCTTTATACTAAAGGAAAAATTCCAACGCTCTTAGCAGGGATTTTGGTAATGACGTCATGTAACTCTGTCATGCTTATGGTTATGAAGCGTGCTAATCTTGGTTTGCTAAATATCAAGCCTTTGCAAGCTTTGCTTCCATTTGCTGACAGTACAAATCTTTTGGTAATCGGTCTTTTGACAGTGGTAATCGTCATTTCAGCGTTGATTTTCTTTTTATACACACGTCTTGGTCAAGCTTACATCGCAACTGGTGATAACCGTGATATGGCAAAGAGTTTTGGAATCAATACTGACCGTATGGAAGTTATGGGACTTACCATTTCAAATGGTTTGATTGCTTTGTCAGGGGCTCTTGTCAGTCAACAAGACGGCTACGCTGATGTGTCAAAAGGGATTGGTGTTATTGTAATCGGTCTTGCAAGTATCATTATTGGTGAGGTGCTTTACTCAACTGGTTTGACACTACTTGAACGTTTGATTGCTATTGTGGTTGGTTCAATCTTGTATCAATTCTTAATCACAGGTGTGATTGCACTTGGTTTCAATACAAACTATCTCAAATTGTTCAGCGCCTTAGTCCTAGCAATCTGTCTCATGGTACCTGTTCTTAAAAATAAATTCTTTAAAGGAGTGACCTTATCACGATGAAAAAAATTGTCGAATTAAAAAATGCAACAGTTCAAGTTAATAATGGTCTTGATGAGGTCAAAACAATCCTTGACGATGTGAACTTGACCATTTATGAGCATGACTTTTTAACGATTTTAGGTGGTAATGGTGCCGGCAAATCAACCCTCTTTAACGTGATTGCTGGGACTTTGATGTTAACTAGCGGAAGCATTTCAATCCTTGGAAAAGATGTGACGCATCTGCCTGCTGAAAAACGTGCTAATTACCTTGCGCGTGTCTTCCAAGATCCTAAAATGGGAACAGCACCTCGTATGACAGTGGCTGAAAATCTCTTAATTGCCAAATACCGTGGTGAAAAACGTGGGCTTTTGCCACGAAAAATTCACAGTTTTACAGATGAATTTAAGAAATTGGTGGCACGAACAGGTAACGGACTTGAAAAACATTTGGACACCCCAACAGGTCTTTTATCAGGTGGGCAACGTCAAGCACTTAGCCTTTTGATGGCAACACTAAAACGCCCAGAGTTGTTATTACTCGATGAACATACAGCAGCACTTGATCCCAAAACAAGCGTGTCTTTGATGAACTTGACAGATGAATTTGTAACAGGAGATCAGTTAACGGCGCTTATGATTACCCACCACATGGAAGACGCTTTGAAATACGGTAATCGCTTGATTGTCATGAAAGACGGAAAAATCATCAAAGACCTCAACCAAGATGAAAAAGCCCAAATGGCAATCGCTGATTACTATCAATTATTTGAATAAAATGAAACGCCCTCGGGCGTTTTTTTGTGCCTTGAGTGACTTTTCCAAATCATAAAGAAGAAAATCTTCTGAAAATATGTTACAATTAAATTGCTGTAATTCGACTTGCTAACCTTTTTGGAGGCAAGGACCGTTAGTAAAGAAATAAGCAAACATGGTTTGCACGTATAAAAAAATAAAAAAGAGGAGAAAACATCGTCATGAGCGATATTAAAATTATTGCCCTAGGTGGGGTTCGTGAAAATGCGAAAAACCTCTATGTGGTAGAAGTTAATGACTCAATTTTCGTTTTGGATGCTGGACTGAAGTATCCTGAAAATGAGCAACTTGGTGTGGATGAAGTCATTCCAAACCTTGATTACCTAATTGAAAACAAAAAACGTGTGCAAGGGATTTTCTTGACACACGGGCACGCCGATGCTATTGGAGCTTTGCCTTATATTTTGCAAGAATTCAAAGCGCCAGTCTTTGGTTCACCACTTACTATTGAGTTAGCGAAGCTCTTTGTTAAGAAAAATAACAACGTTAAGAAATTCAATAACTTCCATGTTATTGATGCTGAAACAGAAATTGAATTTGCAGATGCGACGATTTCATTCTTCAAAACAACTCACTCAGTTCCTGAAAGTTTAGGGATTGTAGTTGGTACCGATGAAGGAAATATTGTCTACACAGGTGACTTTAAGTTTGACCAAGCTGCGCGTAAATATTACCGCACTGACTTGGGACGTTTGACTGAAATTGGACGTGAAGGAGTACTTGCCCTTCTTTCTGATTCTGCAAATGCTACAAGCCACGTCATGACAGCAAGCGAAGCAGAAGTTGCTGCTGAAATGGATAGCGCTATTGCTGACGCTGAAGGTCGCGTTATCATTGCTGCGGTAGCCTCAAACCTAGTGCGTATCCAACAAGTTTTTGACTCAGCTGCTGAATACGGTCGTCGTGTGGTCTTGACTGGATTTGATGCTGAAAATATTGTCCGCACAGCTATCCGCATGAAACGTCTTCGTTTGGTTGATGAAAAATTAATCATCAAACCAAAAGACATGCACAAATACGAAGACCATGAATTAATTATTCTTGAAGCTGGTCGCATGGGTGAACCAATCAATGGTCTACATAAGATGGCACTTGGTCGTCACCGTTATGTTCAAATTAAAGATGGTGATTTGGTTTACATCGTTACAACACCAAGTCTTTCAAAAGAAGCAGCGGTTGCGCGTGTTGAAAACCTTATTTACAAAGCTGGTGGTACGGTTAACCTTATTACGAAGACACTTAATGTCTCAGGTCATGCCAATGGACGTGATTTGCAGTTGATGCTTAACCTTCTTCAACCGAAATACCTTTTCCCAGTTCAAGGTGAGTACCGTAATTTGGCAGCTCATGCTGAATTGGCACAAGAAGTGGGAATGTACCCTGAAAACATCTACATCGTGAAACGCGGTGATGTTATGGTTCTTGGTAAAAATGGTTTCAACCATGAAGGTAGCGTACCAGCAGGCGATGTCATGATTGATGGTAATGCCATCGGTGATGTTGGAAACATCGTTCTTCGTGACCGTAAAGTCTTGTCAGAAGATGGTATCTTCATCGTTGCCTTGACTGTTAATAAACGCGAAAAGAAAATTGTATCAAAAGCAAAAATTCACACACGCGGATTTGTTTACGTTAAGAAGAGTCGTGATATCCTTCGTGAATCAGCTGAATTGGTTAACCAAACTGTTGAAAACTACTTGGAACAAGATAGTTTTGACTGGGGTGAACTAAAAGGAGCTGTCCGCGATGAAGTGGCTAAATTCCTCTTTGACCAAACCAAACGCCGCCCAGCGATTTTACCAGTCGTTATGGAAGTGAGATAAAAATAATTTGAAGCTAGTTTTTTTTTACTAGCTTCTTTTTTGTTGTGTACCGAAATGTTTATTTTTTCTTGTTTTTTTAAGCTGAGCTTGTTATACTAAAGCCCGAGGTAATTTGTTAATGCTTAGAATTCTAGAAAGAAAGGGTACGTATGAGAACACTATTTAAGATTATCTTTTTCATTCCAAGCCTCATTATTAATATTATCTGGAATTTTTTCTGGGCTATTATTAAGACAATCATTTTGATTGCGATTGTGTGTTTTGGTCTGCTTTATTATGCCAATAATAGTAGCTCACAGTTAGCAAATTCCATTTTAGATGCTGCTAATAGTGTGACAGCATATTTTCAGGATAATAAAGATGATATTGCTAAGAATTTAAAGAATTTATCGACTGATGATTTCACGCATTATTCTGGAGCTCGTTGGTCAAGTAATTCAGCGACGGTTTATATTAAAACGACCAATAAAACTTTGGTAAATGCTTATGAAGAAGCCATCAATGCTTGGAATGCAACGGGGGCTTTTACTTTTACGCTTGTGAATGATGAAAGTTCTGCTAATATTGTGGCGACAGAGTATTCTGATGCCAGCTCTAAGGCAGCAGGGCTTGCTGAAACCGAAACCAATGCGCTGACTAATCAGATTACGCATGTGGACGTCAAGTTAAATACCTATTACTTACTTGATAATGATTATGGCTACACGCATAATCGTATCGTCTACACAGCAGAGCACGAATTGGGACACGCGATTGGGCTTGACCACGACGATAATGAAGAATCTGTCATGCAGTCTTCAGGATCATACTACGGCATTCAAACGGTTGATATTCAAAAAGTGCAATCGATTTATAATCAATAGTAATGAAATCTGCTCATTTGAGCAGATTTTTTGATATTATCCTAGTTTAACGAGTGAGGATTTGTTAAAATAGAACTATGATTATTTTACAAGGAAACAAAATTGAACGCTCATTTTCGGGCGATGTCTTATTTGACAATATTAATATTCAAGTTGATGAAAAAGACCGCATTGCGCTTGTTGGGCGAAATGGTGCTGGTAAATCAACTTTGCTTAAAATTTTAGTCGGTGAAGAAGCTCCAACATCAGGTGAAATCAATACAAAACGTGACTTAAGTTTGTCATATTTGGCGCAAGATAGCCGTTTTGAGTCAGAAAATACCATTTTTGATGAAATGTTGCACGTTTTTGATGATGTGCGTAGCATGGAATCTCGTCTTCGTAAGATGGAAATGCAAATGGCAGAGCTAACAGGTGATGCTTTTGATAAATTGATGTCGGATTACGACCGTTTATCAGAAGAATTTCGTGTTAAAGGTGGATTCACTTACGAGGCAGAAATCAAAGCCATTTTGAATGGGTTCAAATTTGATGAATCGATGTGGCAAATGAAGATTTCTGAGTTGTCTGGTGGGCAAAATACGCGCTTGGCTCTTGCTAAAATGTTGCTTGAAAAGCCTGAACTTCTTGTACTTGACGAACCAACCAACCATTTGGATATTGAAACCATTGCTTGGCTTGAAAATTACTTGGTCAACTATCAAGGCGCTTTGATTATTGTCAGTCACGACCGTTACTTCCTTGATAAAGTTGCAACAGTGACGCTTGATTTGACAAAACATTCGCTTGACCGTTATGTCGGTAATTACTCAAAATTCATGGACTTGAAGGCTGAGAAATTAGCTCTTGAAGCTAAAAATTACGAAAAACAAGCTAAGGAAATTGCTAAGTTGGAAGACTTTGTGCAACGTAACCTTGTTCGTGCCTCAACGACAAAACGTGCCCAAGCCCGCCGCAAACAATTAGAAAAAATGGAACGCTTGGATAAACCGTCAGCTGGTCAAAAATCAGCCAATATGACTTTCCACGCTGATAAAGTGTCAGGAAATGTTGTTTTAACAGTAACTGATGCGGCGATTGGTTACGATGATCAAATCTTGTCAGAGCCAATCAACATTGATGTCAAGAAATTTGATGCCATCGCCATCGTTGGACCAAATGGTATCGGAAAATCAACCTTGATTAAATCAATTGTGGGTCAGATTCCATTTATCAAAGGAACATCAACTTATGGCGCTAACGTTGAAGTTGGTTACTATGACCAAACACAATCAAATTTGACACGTACCAATACCGTTCTTGATGAGTTGTGGAATGATTTCTCAACTACACCTGAAGTAGAAATCAGAAATCGTCTAGGAGCCTTCCTTTTCTCAGGTGATGACGTTAAGAAATCTGTCAGCATGCTTTCAGGTGGCGAACGAGCTCGTCTTTTGTTAGCAAAATTGTCAATGCAAAACAACAATTTCCTTATCCTTGACGAACCAACCAACCACTTGGATATCGACAGCAAGGAAGTTTTGGAAGATGCCTTGATTGATTTTGATGGGACTTTGCTATTTGTCAGTCACGACCGTTATTTCATTAACCGTGTAGCGACAAAAGTGCTTGAAATCTCCGAAGAAGGATCAACCCTTTATCTTGGCGATTATGATTATTACCTTGAGAAAAAAGCAGAGCTGGAAGAATTGGCTCGCATGAAGGAAGAAGAAGCGCAAGAAAAAACAACTGTAGTCGTTGAAAAAGCGCCCGCAAATGATTATCAAGCCCAAAAAGCTAACCAGAAAGAACTTCGCAAACTCACACGTCGCATTGCTGAAATCGAAAATCAATTAGAAGAGATTGAAGCGCGTGAAGAGGAAATCAATCAAGCCATGTTGGCTACAAATGATGCAACAGAACTTGTTGATCTTCAAAAAGAACTTGATGAATTAACTGAACAACAAGAAACCCTCATGTTAGAATGGGAAGAACTCAGCGAAAAAGTTGAGGGGTGAAATTGACCTAATGAGTGCAATGCTGAAGTGGGGAAAGGAGAATTTATGCAAGATTATGGACCAATCTTTAAAGAATCTCGAATCAATCGTGGTTTTTCTTTGAAGCAGGTAGCCTGCGATGATTTATCCATTTCACAGCTATCGCGTTTTGAACGAGGTGAGTCCGATATTTCTCTAAATAAATTTCTTCTAGCCTTGCAAGCCATTCAACTTTCACTTGATGAATTCATGAATCGAGCCAATAACTACAAAAAACTGGGACAGAAGAAATTGATGTCTCAAATGGCTGTTTACCATTATCAGAAGGATGTTCAAGGCTTGGAGAAAATGATTCAAGAGGAACAAAAGAAACTTGAAAAAGATTTTACCGATATCCAAGCAAAGCTTAATATCATTCTCTTTCGAGGCATGATTTGCCAATGCGACGACACTCGTACTATGTCAAAAGAGGATTTGGATTTTGTGATTGATTACCTCTTTCAAAAAGAAAACTGGGAAATTGGTGATTTAATCTTAATTGGTAATTTTTACACCTTTTATCCAACTCCTTTGATGAGTCGCATGGTTAGAGAAATTCTGAAACGAGTCGATTATTATTCTGAGATTTCAACGAATCGAAATTTGGTTGAATGCACCTTGATTAATATGATAGAGATTTGCACAGAGCGTGGGGAATTAGAGGAAGCGAGTTTTTTTGAGAAAGAAGCTGAAAAGTTATTGTCAAATGAGCGAAATGCTTATCACCGTACGGTTTTTCTCTACGAAAAGGGCTTCTTAAAATATGCTAAAGGTGATTTCAGCGGGATAGATGATATGAAAAATGCCATTTTTTGTTTTGAAGTGACTGGTGCTATCAATCACGCGAAACACTATCAATCTCATATGGAAAAAGTTTTAAAATGAAAAAATTCTCGTATTCGGGAATTTTTTTATTCCCTTAAAAATCTCATTTATAATAATGGAAAAGATTTAAGGGGGATGAAAGTGGAGAAAAACAGTTTAAAACTTTTAGCAAGTAGGGCAGTTAACAAACTTGGAGATGTTTTATATGATTATGGGAATAGCAGTTGGATTGTGTCCATGGGCAGTTTTGGACAAAAGATGTTGGGAATTTACCAAATTGTCGAAGTTGTGATTGCTATTATCCTTAATCCATTTGGTGGAGCAATTGCAGATAGGTTTAGGCGTCGCAAGATTTTGCTTTGGACTGATGGGCTTTGTGCTTTGCTGTGTGTAATCTTGGCATTTATTCCTAGTAATCGCTTGATGTTATACGGTTTGATTCTGGCAAATATGCTGCTTGCTGTATCGAATGCTTTTTCTAACCCAGCTTATCGAGCTTATGTTCCTGAGGTTGTCAAAAAAGAGAAGCTTGTTAGTTATAATTCGTATTTAGAAACCTCTGTTCAAATCATTAAGGTGAGTTCACCTCTATTAGGATTTCTTATTTACCATTATTTGGGGATTCGTTGGACTTTAATTGTGGATAGTTTGACTTTTGGGATTTCTTTTCTTTGTCTGCTGATGATTAGGCATGTTGACTATGTTGGACACGAAATCAGACAGAATTTAACATCTAGAGAGATTCTTAAAGATATTTGGAAAGGATTTTTATATATTGTTGCTCAAAAAGAGATATTTTTTCTTTTGATAATGGCTACAACGGTAAATCTTTTCTTGGCAATGCTGACTTATTTATTGCCTTTTAGTTCTAGTATTTTTAAAATGTCGAGTGCTTATGCGACACTCCTTAGTTTATCGGCAGTTGGTTCTATTTTCGGTGCGATAGTGTCCAAAAGAGTTCCTAATACGATATCAGCATTATTATGGGCATTAGGGTTTAGCGGGCTAGGAATAACTGTTTTGGCTATTTCACCCTTAACAGGTTTGCCTATTTTTTTGAGTTTTTCTGGAGTGTTGTTTTACAGTCTTTTTGAAACTATCTTTAATATTCATTTCTTTAGTCAAGTTCAAAGTCGTGTCGCTAATGAGTATATGGGACGAGTGATTTCAAGTATTTATACTTTAGCGATTCTATTTATGCCATTAGGAACTTTAGTGATGACTTTGATAAGAAGTAGTATTTCGGCTTATAGTTTTATCATTATTGGCTTAGCTGTTTTTCTATTAGCCATGGTAGGATTATGTTATAGCAACAAACGATTGAAACTATCTCACGAAAAAGAAGGGTAACTCTTTAATGGTATGCAGCTGTCTGGGATTGGCAATATGCTAATTTTGGATAAGTTTGCATATCATTTTTTAGTTTTTTAAAAAATCAATAGCAGGCTATTGACTTTTTAACTCAAAGTTTTATAATAATTAATGGAATAAAATGAAATGTTTAGCAAACTTTAAAAAATGTCTACAAATTCTGACGGATGTTTTTTAGGGACTTGCTTTTTTATTGTCGGAGGTAACTATGAATCCTAAAAATGCTCCATATGGTTGGCTTGTTAAGCGAATTGCGCATCGTTTGGAACAAAACATGAATAATTTCTTGAAGCCTTATAATATCACCATTATGCAATCTTGGGTATTGTTGTATTTAAAAGATGACAAGGATTGTTGTACTTATAAGGAATTAGAGAGAGAATTTGAAGTGTCGCAACCAACCATGGCTGGGATTATCTCGCGTTTGGAACAAAAGGAATTAGTTATTACAGGTCAGGATGAAAAAGACAAGCGAATCAAGAAAGTGCGTATTTCTGATAAGGGTATGGACTTGATTATGCTGGTTTGTGGTCACTTGGAAGAGTCTGAAGACGATATCATTAGAGGCTTTTTTGATAAAGATCAAGAAACATTTCATTCATTGCTCGAACGAGCTTATTATAATGTTGTAGAAAGAGGTGACGAGAATGATTAAAACTCTTTTAGCTCAAGTCAAGGAGTATAAGACACCATCTTTACTTGCTCCTTTGTGTGCAGCTTTAGAGGTTTTCTTCGATATGTCAGTCCCTTTTGTCATTGCTAAGTTAATTGACCAAGGGGTACAAGCTGGGAACTTGGCTGTTGCCATGAAGTATGGAATCTTGATGTTGGTTCTTGCCACATGTGGTTTAACAACTGGTTTCTTGGCTGGTAAATTCGCTGCGCAAGCCTCAGCAGGATTTGCCGCTAATTTGCGTGAAGGAATGTATGAAAATATTCAAACCTTCGCCTTTTCAAATATTGATAAATACAGTACAGCTGGTCTTGTCACTCGTATGACAACAGACGTTACAAATGTACAGAATGCTTATCAAATGATTATTCGTATCGTTGTGCGTGCACCGCTGACAATCGTTGTTAGTATGATTATGTGTTTTGTGGTGGACCAACGTTTGAGTTTGATTTTCCTTGCGGCTGTCTTGATTTTAGGAGCATCGCTTCTATTTATCATGCGTAAGGCTATGACAACTTTCAATTACGTTTTCCGTAAATACGATGATTTGAATGCCAGCGTTCAGGAAAATATTTCTGCCATTCGTGTGGTTAAAGCATTTGTACGTGAAAAATATGAAAATAAAAAATTCACGAAGGCTGCTGAAAATATTTACCGTTTATTTGTTAAAGCTGAAAAAATCATCATTTTCAACGTGCCAGTCATGATGTTTATTATCTTTGGTTGTATCATCTGCTTATCATGGTTTGGAGCACAATTCATTGTTGGTGGTACACTGACAACGGGTGAATTGACATCCCTAATGTCTTACATCTTTGCCATGATGATGTCTCTTATGATGTTGTCAATGATTATGGTTATGGTTTCAATGAGTACAGCCAGTGCCGAACGTATTACAGAAGTGCTTAATGAAAAAGCTGATATCGTGAATCCTGAAAATCCATTGATGGAAGTTCCAAATGGAAACATTGAATTTAACCACGTGCATTTTTCATACAAACACGGTGGTGGAGAAGAAGTCCTTTCTGATATTGACCTTAGTGTCAAATCTGGTGAAATCATCGGTGTTATTGGTGGTACTGGTTCTGGTAAGACATCATTTGCTAACTTGATTTCTCGTCTTTATGATGTGGATGCAGGGTCAGTTAAAGTTGGTGGACACGATGTTCGCGAATACGATTTGGAAGTTCTTCGTGACCAAGTTGCCGTAGTGCTTCAAAAAAATGTCCTTTTCTCAGGAACTATTCTTGATAACCTTCGTTGGGGAAATGAAAATGCGACTGACGAAGAATGTATGGAAGCTTGTCGCCAAGCTTGTGCAGACGAATTTATCGAACGTTTCCCTGACAAATACAATACATGGATTGAACAAGGCGGAAGCAACGTCTCTGGTGGTCAAAAGCAACGTCTTTGTATCGCTCGTGCATTGCTTAAAAAACCAAAAGTTTTGATTTTGGATGATTCAACAAGTGCCGTGGATACTGCCACAGATGCCAATATCCGTCGTTCATTTGAAGAAACAATTCCAGGAACAACAAAAATTATCATTGCACAACGTATTTCAAGTGTGCAACACGCAGATAAGATTTTGGTGCTTGATGATGGTAAAATCTCAGGCTTTGCTAGCCACGATGAATTACTTAAAACAAACGCTATCTACCGTGAAATCAATGAGGTTCAACAACAAGGTAGCGGGGATTTTGATGAGGAAGGAGGTAATAACTAATGTCTCAACCTAAAAAAGAAGTGAACAAACAAGCCACACTAAAACGTGTTTTGGCTTATGTGATTAAGAATTATAAATGGCGTTTCATGGCTGTTTTCGTCTTGATTTTGATTGCTGCGCTTTGTATGGTTCGTTTTAGTTTGTTCATGCAAACCTTGATTGATAGTTATGTCACACCTCTTTTGGCTGCTAAAAATCCTGACTTTTCTGGTTTAGCGCATGCTATTTTCCAACTAATCATTATTGGGATTATTGGGGTAGCAAGTACTTACACTTATAACCGTTTGATGGTTTATGTGGGACAAGGAACAATGCGTCGTATTCGTATTGACCTCTTTACGCACATGGAAAGCTTGCCAATCAAGTACTTTGATACGCATGCTCACGGGGACATCATGTCAATCTATACCAACGACGTTGATACGCTTCGTCAATTGATTGGACAAAGTATCCCGCAAGTGGTCAACTCAAGCTTTTCGATTTTGACAACTTTTGTCAGCATGTTAGTTCTAAATGTGCCATTATCAGCCTTGTCAGTTTTCATGGTTATTGTTTTGCTTTATGTAGCTCGTAAAATCGCTGCGCAATCATCAAAATATTTCCATGACCAACAAAATGACCTCGGTCGCGTTAATGGTTTCATCGAAGAAATGATGGACGGTCAAAAAGTCGTTAAAGTCTTTAACCACGAAGAACGTGCCAAAGAAGATTTCCGTAAACTCAACCAAGAACTCCGTCATTCAGCTACAAATGCCAATATTTTTGCCAATATCTTGATGCCAGTGTCTGCTAACATTGGACACATTTCATACGTTCTTTGTGCTATGCTTGGTGCAGCTTTGGCTCTTCATGGATATGCTGGCTTGACTTTGGGAACTTTGGTTTCTTTCCTTGCTTTGAACCGTGGATTTACTAACCCAATTACTCAAATCAGCCAACAAATCAACTCAGTGGTTATGGCGATGGCCGGTGCAGACCGTGTCTTCAAATTGCTTGACGCTGAAGTTGAAGTTGATGAAGGCTATGTTGAATTGGTCAATGCCAAAGAAGATGCTGATGGAAATCTTCAAGAAGTTGAAGAAGCAACTGGTACATGGGCATGGAAACACCCGCATGAAGATGGTACAGTCACTTATCACAAGCAAGAAGGTCGCGTGACTTTCACAGATGTTACCTTTGGATACAATGATGATAAGATGGTGCTTCATGACATCAATCTTTTTGCAGAACCTGGCCAAAAGATTGCCTTTGTCGGTTCAACTGGTGCTGGTAAAACAACCATTACGAACTTGATTAACCGTTTCTACGATATCCAAGAAGGTAAGATTCATTACGATGGCATCAATATCCGTAAAATCAAAAAAGCAGATCTTCGTCGTAGTTTAGGGATTGTATTGCAAGATACACACCTTTTCACTGGTACAGTTATGGACAACATCCGTTACGGACATTTGAATGCGACTGATGACGAATGTATCGATGCCGCAAAATTGGCAAATGCGCATGATTTCATTAAACGCTTGCCTGAAGGTTATGATACTGTTTTGACGGGTGACGGAAGCAATCTTTCTCAAGGACAACGTCAATTGCTTGCGATTGCGCGTGCGGCTGTGGCTAATCCACCAGCATTGATCCTTGATGAAGCAACCTCATCAATCGATACACGTACCGAAGTTCACGTCCAAGAAGGTATGGACGCTCTTATGAAAGGTCGTACAACCTTTGTCATTGCCCACCGCTTATCAACGGTTCGCAACGCTGATTGTATCATGGTTCTTGAACAAGGACGCATCATTGAACGTGGTAACCACGACGAATTAATCGCTCAAAAAGGCCGTTACTACCAACTCTACACAGGTAACGCCATCAGCGAATAACAGATTTAGACAATCTTTGGAAAATAGCAGAGCTGTTTTTCAAGGGTTGTTTTTTGTGTTTTAGGTATATATTTTTAGTTGAAAATGCTAAATTGTCGTGATATACTTTGTTCAAACCAAAGGAGGGCTATCATGTCAAAATTTATTGACATTCGGCAATTTTCAGAAGCTATTTCGGTTGAAAAAGACAATGGAACTAAGGTGAATTATTTCTTATATCCCGAATTTGAAATTCATCAAAATGTTTTACCTGCAAATACCATTCAGGATTGGCATAAGCATCAAGCTATTGAAGAAGTTATTGTACCGACAAAAGGAAATGTAACCATTCAAGTCTTGGAAGACAATGCCATAAAGACTTATACGGCGAATTGCGGTGATGTCCTACGGGTAAACGATTCGATACATCGAATCATTGGTGATACTAAAGAAGAAGTTCAGTTCACCGTTTTTCGCTTCGTCCCAAGCGGCAATAACCAATCTGACAAAATCAAAAACGACAAAGTCGATTGCGAAGAATTGGTAAGGAAAATATTGGGAGAGAAGTAAGTTTTAAAGACGCATCTGGCGTCTTTTTTTATATCTTCTTTTTAAGTGTTTTCAAAGAACTTCAAGGTATGACACCACTAGAAACACGTATGGAACAAATTATTGATTAATAAAATGAGAGGTAAATGTGTAAAACGTTTACTTTTATTTTTTGGCAAAAATCACTTACGAAGAAAATTTTTTTATGGTAGACTGAATCCTGTTGACTGTAAACTGGAGTTGATTGGAGAAGTGTTGGAGTAAAAAATCCATTCAGACACTATCCTAGCGGAGGACATATTGTTGTACGCCGACCTAGGTTGAGGGTTGATAAAAAATGAAATGAATGGAGAATAAAATGCCTCGTAATTTTAAAGAAGCAATGGTATTTACGTGTTTGATGTGTGGAATGATGGTTTTCGGAATGAGTATGTGGAACTTGTTCGTTGTAGGAGCTTTTTCTTGGAAACATGTCTTTTTGGGATTTATTCCAGGGTTTATCGTTGCTTTCATTTTAGATACTTTAATCGTTGGTCCAATTGCTAAGAAAATTGCTTTTGGAATCCTACCAAGTGGTTTAAAACACCAATTAGTAAAAATCCTTACGATTTCAGGCTGCATGGTTCTTGGTATGGTAACATGTATGTCATTTTATGGAATGGTCTTTAGTCATGGCTTTTCAGCTATTTCTCTTCCATTATATGGACGTACATGGATTACAAACTTTGTCGTGGCCTTACCTTATAATTTCTTAATCGTTGGTCCAATTGCGCGTTTCTTCCTCGGAGAAATTCAAAAACAAGGAATTTTAGCAGAAGTGCCTGTCGAAGTAACAGAATAAAGTAAAAGCTGGAAGGTATCTTCCAGCTTTTTTGTACAAACTTGGAAATTCTGTTGAAAATGGTGTGAAAGGCTAGCTTGATTTGCCTAAATGATTTTGAAAAGTAGTATAATGGCTTTAAGGACGTGAAACCGTTTTTAGAAATCGAGGAACAAGTTATGAGTGATAGAACAAATGAAAAAACTGTTCAACTTGACCTTGAAACTTACGCAGCAAAGGATGTTTATCAAGCCGCTGCTACGCAACAATCTGGGCTCAGGCACGAACAAGTCAAGGAACGTCAAAAACAATATGGTCCAAATCGGCTAAAAGAGGCAGAAAAAGAACCCGTAATTGTGACTTTTATCAAGAATTTCACCAGTCTCATGGCGATTTTGCTTTGGGTTGGTGGTGCTGTGGCGATTTTGTCTCACAGCGTGGAACTCGGTCTTGCCATTTGGTTTGTCAATATTGTCAATGGTGTTTTTAGTTTTGTTCAAGAATACCGTGCTAGCCAAGCAACCGAAGCTCTTAAAAAGATGCTTCCTTCTTATGCACGTGTTATTCGTGATGGACAAGAAGAAAAGGTACTTGCTGAAGAGTTGGTGCCTGGCGACCTTGTTTTGATTGAAGAAGGTGACCGTATCTCTGCAGATGGTCGTGTTATCTTTGCGACGGACTTGCAGGTCAACCAGTCTGCATTAACGGGGGAATCAAATCCTGTTTATAAAAATAGCGAAGCTGATACAGATGCTCAAAAAACAGCTCTCGAGTATGACAATATGGTCTTTGCCGGAACGACTGTTTCATCTGGTTCAGCTAAAATGGTTGTGTCTGCAATCGGTATGTCAACACAATTTGGGCAAATTGCTCACCTAACCCAAAATATGGTTGATGACAAAAGTCCGCTTCAAAAAGAATTGGACCACTTGACCAAACAAATTTCAGTCATTGCCATTACAGTAGGTGTTATCTTCTTTATCGCAGCAACTTTATTTGTCCATGAACCTTTTGCTAAATCTTTCATTTTTGCGCTTGGGATGATTGTTGCTTTTATCCCAGAAGGTTTGCTTCCAACAGTAACCCTTTCTTTGGCAATGGCGGTGCAACGCATGGCTAAGTCCAATGCCTTGGTTAAAAAATTATCGTCAGTTGAAACCTTGGGAGCAACCTCAGTCATTTGCTCGGATAAAACCGGGACATTAACCCAAAATGCTATGACGGTTAACCACCTCTGGCAAGTATCTGCTCAGTATGATGTGACAGGACTAGGCTATGCTGCTGAAGGAGATATCCGCAGAAGTGGCGGCAAGAAAGCTGCGCTTATCGAAAGTCAACCACTTGAACACCTCGTCCGCTTTGCTCACCTCTGCAGTAATGCTCAAGTCTTGCCACCGAGTGAGGAAAATGCTTCCTACACAGTTCTTGGTGACCCAACCGAAGCTTGCCTGAATGTCTTGGCTGAAAAAGCAGGTTTAACTCTTGAAAAAAACAAGTCTTGGGGACCACGCTTGAAAGAATTACCTTTTGATTCAGTGCGCAAGCGCATGACGACTGTTAACCAAGTTGACAGCTTAGTTGATGGCAGTTCTTTGGTGTCCATCACCAAAGGTGCTCCAAAAGAAATGGTAGAGCTCTGCCATTTTTACAAAGATCAAAAAGGTATTCATGAAATGACGGCAGACGTTCAAGCGAGAATCTTAGCTGCCAATGATGCTTTTGCTAAGGATGGTTTGCGTGTTTTGGCACTTGCTTATCGAACTTTGGAAAGCGACCGTTTGACCCAAGAAGAACAATGGACGCAAGAAACTCTGGAACACAATATGGTCTTTCTTGGCTTGATTGCTATGAGTGACCCTCCTCGTGAAGGTGTGCGTGAGGCGGTTGAAAAATGTCACCGTGCAAGTATTCGTATTATCATGGTGACGGGTGACTACGGTTTGACAGCGCTCAGTATCGCAAAGAAAATCGGTATTGTGCGTGGCGATGATGCGCGTGTGGTAACAGGTCTTGAATTAGAAGAGATGTCTGATGACGCCTTAAAAGAAGCTCTTAAAGGTGAGATTGTCTTTGCGCGTGTGGCACCAGAACAAAAATACCGTGT
The DNA here is from genome assembly GCF_004352745.1 of Streptococcus sp. KCJ4932. NCBI lineage: Bacteria > Bacillati > Bacillota > Bacilli > Lactobacillales > Streptococcaceae > Streptococcus > Streptococcus sp. KCJ4932. Next base: position 104,617 of record NZ_SJWW01000002.1, read on the forward strand.
GGTAACAGCTTTGCAAGAATTGGGCGAAGTCGTTGCTGTAACAGGTGATGGCGTCAATGATGCCCCTGCTCTTAAAAAAGCCAATATCGGTGTGGCAATGGGACTCACGGGTACTGATGTCGCCAAGGAATCGGCAGATATGATTTTAACAGACGACCACTTTGCTTCCATCGTTGATGCGGTTGAAGAAGGACGTGCCGTTTACCATAACATCAAGAAATTCTTGACCTACATCTTTAATTCCAACACACCAGAAGCGGTACCGTCTGCATTCTTCCTCTTATCAAGAGGTTTTGTGCCACTTCCTTTGACTGTTATGCAAATTCTAGCCGTCGATTTGGGAACTGATATGATTCCAGCGCTTGGTTTAGGGGTTGAACCTCCAGAACCAGGTGTCATGAATCAACCTCCTCGTAAATTGACTGACCGTTTGCTGGATAAGAAATTGCTGATAAAAGCTTTTTTATGGTATGGTTTGATCGAATCAGTTCTTGCCATGGGTGCGTTCTTCATCACTTATCTACTTCATAATGGTAATTTAGCGGTGCTTGCAGGTTCAGGTCAATTGTACCAAGAAGCAACCACCATGACCTTGGGTGCTATTATCTTCTGTCAAATCGGTATGGTCATGAACAGCCGAACTTCTGATCAATCCATTCGTAAGTTGCAATTATTTGGCAATCCATTGATTAATATTGGATTAATCGTTGAATTGATTATCTTTGTGATTTTGGTTTACGTGCCTATTTTCCATCATCTCTTTAACACCGCAAGTCTTGGTCTTTGGCATTGGCTTTATTTGGTGCTTTGTCCATTTGTTATTGTTGGCCTTGAAGAGTGGCGAAAACGTTTGATGCGAAAATAGATGTGATTTGCTCTTGGGGTCTGGCTTTTCCTTGACACTCTTTGCAAATCTCTGTAAAATTCAAGAGTTAGGGGAGAATTATGGCAACAATTAATGATTATTTAGACTGTAATGGCAGTCGTACGTTTGACGAATTTGCATTTAACGAAGCTGATATTTTATGTTTAAATGAACTCGGTTACTTTTGTTTCGAAGAGTTAGACAAGTCGATTGACTTTTCTAAAATGGTTAATCTCCACGAGGTTTTATTGCCTTATGTTACTGGAGAAAAGACCTTTAGTCATAGTTTTTTAGTGACTGAAGAGCGGATTAAGCTTTTGCAGAAAGTTGTGGCTTCAAAACGTTTTGCCAATTTGAATTTGTCTGATTATGTCAATGACGTTGATGCGGAATACGAAAGACAGTTTTCAGCTATGGTCTTTACTTTACCTGAAATTAACCATCATCAGCTGGTTTTTCGCGGGACAGATGATACCATGATTGGTTGGAAAGAAGATTTCAAGATGACTTATGTTCAAGAAATTCCTGCTCACCGAGCAGCGGTTGCTTACCTTGAACGTTATTTGGAAGAACATTCTGGCAAGGTTACCGTTAGCGGGCATTCCAAGGGTGGAAACTTAGTATTGTATGCTGTTTCTCATGTCAGTGATTGCGTGCGCCAGCAAATTGAAAAGGTCTACATGCTTGATGCACCGGGGCTACAAGAGTCTGGTTTAAAAGAGCCTGGCTATTTAGCTATTCGTGATCGTGTCTGTGTTATTCGACCAGAGGAATCGATTGTTGGGGTCATGCTTTATAATGATATCAAGCCAATCGTAGTGAAGAGCCAAGCAAGTGGAATTATGCAGCACGCTTTAACAACTTGGCAATTTGATGAAAAAACGGGTCAGTTTATTCTAGCCGAAGGTCAAACTGATTTGAGCCAAAATCTTGAGAAGACTTTCAAGCAATGGATGAATGAATTGTCTAGCCAAGAATTGAAAATACTTTTTGACACTCTCTTTGATACCCTGATGTCAAGCGGAATTCATAGCATCAATGACGTCACAATTGACCGAGAATTTGGGGCAAAATTAGCCACAAGCATTGCTTCATTTTATTCTATCGGAACAGAGAAAAAGCTCTTGTTAGCTAAATCAGCTAAATTATTTTTGCAAGCTTTTGTTGGGCACAGTCGCTTGGGCAACCTTAGCAGAGATAAGATAAATTTGTCGCTACCTGATTTCAATAGTCTTTTGTCACGTTTAGATAAAAAGAAATAAGAGTAAAAATCTTGGGTTTTCCCAAGTTTTTTTGTGCAATTTGCTTGACTTAGAGTTAACTCTAAGGTATATACTGTGTTAGAAAGATGAGAGGAGATGAGTTATGAATATCAAAAAAGTCAGTGAGCAAACGGGCGTTTCAGCAGATACGATCCGCTATTATGAGCGTATTGGCTTGTTGCCACGAGTGCGCCGAAATAAATCTGGTGTCAGGGATTTTTCTGAAAAAGATATTGCTGCTCTTGAATTTATTCGTTGTTTTAGAAGTGCTGGTATGAGCGTAGAATCTTTGATTGAATACATGAGTTTGGTTGAAGAAGGTGAAGGCACGGAAAAAGCACGAATGAAAATTTTAGAAGAACAACGTGAAAAATTGATTTCCCGCATTGCTGAACTGCAAGCTGCTAAAGAACGACTAGATTATAAAATTGAGAATTATAAAAACATCATTTTGAAAAAAGAAGATAGTCTTTTTGAAGAAGGAACAGCTGATTAAACATTTAGAAAATAGGAGTTAACATGACAATTAAACAAACCGCAGGACGTGACCAGTTGGGTGAATTTGCACCAGATTTTGCGCATTTTAATGATGACGTGCTTTTTGGTGAGAATTGGAATAATAACGATATTGACTTAAAGACGCGTTGTATCATCACAGTTGTAGCTCTTATGTCATCTGGTATCACCGACAGTTCTCTTGTTTATCATTTACAAAATGCTAAGAACAATGGTGTCAGCAAAGCTGAGATTGCTGCTGTTATCACACACGTAGCTTTCTACGCAGGTTGGCCAAAAGCTTGGGCAGTCTTCAATCTTGCAAAAGAAGTTTGGAACGAAGATTAAGTGAGGGAGAAATCGATGACAGATAAAGAACTTTTTGATAGAGAAAATGTCTTTGGAAAAGGGCAAGCAAACGACGCATACGCACAATATTTTGATGGCAATTCTTTCCTCAATCCCTTGGTTGATGCGGATTCGCCACTTTTTCTAGCAAATGTGACCTTTGAACCGGGTTGTAGAAATCACTGGCACATTCACAAGGCTGACAAAGGCGGTGGTCAAATTCTGATTTGTACCGCAGGTCAAGGTTGGTATCAAGAAGAAGGTAAGAAAGCTGTCAGTCTTGAACCGGGTAAAGTCATTGTGATTCCAGCCAATACAAAACACTGGCACGGTGCTAAGAAAGACTCATGGTTTAGCCATATTTCGCTAGAAGTCCCAGGTGAAAATACCTCAAACACTTGGCTAGAAGCAGTAAGCGAAGAAGATTATAACAACCTATAAATTCTAATTAACCTTTTACTCCTAAAACCCAAAACAATCCATCCAATAATAACGTCCAAGAAACAGCTTGGGCGTTTTTTGATACTGCTTATCGTGACAATTTCTTTTGACCATGTTAAACTAGAAATCATGATGCAAATGAAACACACAAGATTGGTGCAGGCTGGCAAGTTTTTAAAACTCTTTAAAAACGACACTCAATACGCCACACCGATTTTTAGAATAGACCAGAAACGAAAAAATTTACAATTTGTCATTGTCTTCAAGCTAGAAGATGATGATTTTTATGTCCTTAATCGCTCTGAAAAAGGCTATAGCAAGGATTTAAAACGTATTAAGGTGTTTACGACATCGATGCTTTACAATGCCATGATGTCTGTTCCGATTAAGGCGCGTGAGACGATTCAGATTTTGCAGGTGCCAAGTAGTCGAGATGACCAAAAAGATTATATAACTTATTATAATCAAGCAGCTATGGATTGGATTGCATACGGGAAAAAAATTGATGATGATGTTTATGATCCTTTTAGAGATGCTCATTCATCTATTTTTCATAGTGAGTGGCAAGAAGAGCAGTTGTTATCGTATGAAGATTATCAAGGCATTCAAGATTTTCATCCTTTTTCAGTAAAAGAAGATCAGGCAAATCCCCTGTCGTGTTTTTACAAAGACCCGATAAGAAAGCAAAATATTAACCTTCAAGTGATGGGCTGGTATTATCTTGGTCAGCAGTTAAAAATCAGCTGGAAACCAGATAACCGCTATAAAGCACGCTGGCGTTCATCTGTAGTTGCCATTGATAAAAAGACTGGCAAATATTTTTTCCAAGGAAATATTTATAGGCAAAAGGGCACAGATCCCGTATTTCTTGACCATTTGCTTATTGATTTTCAAGGTGCTGGGCAAAATAGCAGAGCTGCAGAAACTGAGTACCATAGATTCATCGAAGAAATCAAAGAGCAAGAACGTGTGGCTTTGCTAAAGCTGCGCTGATAATCAAAGAGGTTTTTGAGTCCTCTTTTTATTTGTGCTATAATATTTTCTGACTGAAAACAATATTAGAAAGTATGAAAATGACAGATATTGACATTGAACGTTATCATGAACTAGCTCAACAAAAACAAAAAGAACACCGCAAATTTTTAGCAACACTCAAGAAAAAAGCTCCTAAAAATCTTGATAAAATCACTCAAGAAATTCACACAGAAGTTTTCAACGAGATTGATTGCACCAAATGTGCTAACTGCTGTAAAAGCTTAGGTCCGCTCTTTACCGAGGCTGACATCACGCGTATCTCAAAAGTCTTTCGCATGAAACTTGGCGTATTTGAAGACATGTACCTTCGTGTTGATGAAGACGGCGACAAAGTCTTTCAATCAATGCCTTGTCCATTTTTAGGCGATGACAACCTTTGTACCATTTACGACGTGCGCCCGAAAGCTTGCCGTGAATTTCCACACACAGACCGCAAAAAAATCTATCAAATCAATAATCTAACCATTAAAAATACCCTTTTCTGCCCAGCAGCCTACCTCTTTGTTGAAAAACTCAAAGAACGATTGGAAGGGAAATAAAGATTTAGAAAGCATCTCATTTTGAGGTGCTTTTTTCCTATCCCTTGCTGTGTCTGGGTTTTCATGAAAACGGTAAAATTTGCAATCAAATTAATGTACTTTACCTGAAAATCATAGTAAGCTTACAGTATTCGAAATAGAGGAGGGCAGTTATGTTTTTAGCCTGGAATGAAATGAAACACTCGAAGCTGCGTTATGGATTAGTGATTGGGGTGATTTTCTTGATTGCTTACTTGGTCTTTTTCCTGACGGGCTTGGCTAATGGTTTAGCCCAGACCAATCGCTCGGCGGTTGATTCTTGGAAAGCTGACCATATTATCTTAAGCGAACAAGCTAATAAAAATTTACGTTTGTCACGCTTTTCTACAGCCTTAGCAGATGAAGTCAAGGCAGACCAAACTGCTGAATTGACACAAGCTTCAGCAACCATAAAAGCTAATGATAAGTCGAAGGTGAATGTCAATTTATTTGCCATTAAGTCAGATGAATTCTTACGCCCAAAGCTTAGTGATGGAAAGATTTTCTCAAAAACCGGACAAGTTGTCGCAGATAGTAGTTTGAAAAAAGCTTATCAACTAGAGATTGGTGATGAGATTACTCTTGGAGATAGTGGCAAAAAGTTGACTATCACTGGTTTTACGGACAAGGCTAGCTTTAATGTGCAACCTGTTTTGTATCTGAGCAAGGACACACTGACAAGCATTCTCGGTGATAATAGCCAAGCTGCTACCATCAGTGCCCTTGTGGTTCGTGGCAAGGTTAATCAAGTTCCAAAAGGGCTTGAAAGCATGACCACAGCAAGCTTCATCGAGAATCTTCCAGGTTATAAAGCTCAAAATCTGACCTTTTTTTTCATGATTGGCTTTTTAATCGTCATCGCTGCTATCGTGATTGGGATTTTTATCTACATTTTGACCCTTCAGAAGAAAGAAATTTTTGGCGTCTTAAAAGCTCAAGGCATTTCTAACGGCTATCTGTCACGAATGGTTTTCGCACAGACCTTCATTCTGGCACTCTTGGCAGTTGGGTTAGGGCTTTTGGTGACAATGGCTAGCGCTTTAGTGTTGCCAACTAGTGTGCCTTTCCAGATTAATCCCATTTTCTTTGCAGGCATCAGCGTACTGATGATTCTTATCGCTGTGTTTGGTGCCCTTTTCTCAGTGGTAAGCATTGTCAAAGTTGACCCTTTAAAGGCAATCGGTTAGGAGATAATTATGACAGCAATTGAATTAATCAATATCAAAAAATATTTCAAAGATGGCTCAGAGCAAATTGAAGCTCTGAAAGAAACCAATTTGACCATTAATAAGGGAGAATTTGTAGCAGTTATTGGGCCATCAGGCTCTGGGAAAAGTACCTTTTTGACCATTATTGGCGGGCTACAATCCCCATCACAAGGTGAGGTCAGACTCAATGGTCAATCATTTAGCCAGAAAAAAGAAAAAGAACGCGCTAAAATGCGTTTTGACCAGATTGGATTTATTCTGCAAGCTTCAAACTTAGTGCCATTTTTAAAAATCAAAGACCAGCTACGTTTGGTTGATAAGGTGGATAAGGAAAAGCAACGTGAGTCGATTGATAGTCTTTTTGCTCAGCTTGGCATCACTGATATCGCAAACAAATACCCTGAGGAAATTTCAGGCGGACAAAGGCAACGAGTGGCTATTGCCAGAGCTTTGTACAATGATCCGACTATTATTTTGGCTGATGAACCAACAGCGAGTTTAGACACCGAAAAAGCTATGGAAGTTGTCAAAATATTAGCCGATGAAGCTAAAGAAAAAAATAAAGCAGTCTTAATGGTTACACACGACAGACGCTTAGTTGCTTATTGTGACCGATTGTTGGTCATGGAAGACGGCGTTTTACGAGAAGAAGAGATTGCTGCTTATCAGTAGTAATGTGTCTTGAGATGCGATGTGTGATATAATGAAGTCAAATCTTACTGACTTAAAAAAGGGTCGTTAGTAAAGGAGACGTCATGATTACTTTTTTCTTGCAAATGCGTCGGACATTGCGTGTCTTATGGTCACTCTTTAAGGATGATGAAACCAGAGGAATTGCTGGTGTCACAGCTGTTTTATTGCTTAGTGGGACACTTTTTTATGCACACGTAGAACATTTTACTTATTTAGATGCCCTTTACTTTTCATTTACAACTTTAACAACGATTGGCTACGGGGATATTTATCCCGTCACAGCGGCTGGAAAGATTTTTACCATGGCGTATTCAGTCGTCGGATTAGGGGTTATGGGGAGTTTTCTAGCTGTTGTTGTTAAGAAATTGGGTCAATTGGATAGAAGAAAGTGAGAGAAGACCTGTGATTTATCGTGATTTATTGTTTGATTTGGACCATACTTTGCTTGATTTTAACGCGGCAGAAGATGTTGCTTTGACAGAGCTTTTGACAGAAGCGCGTGTGGGTGATGTTGAGACTTATAAAGAAGTTTATATTCCCATGAATCGTAAACTTTGGAATGATTTAAGTCTGAAAAAGATTACTAAGAAAGAGTTAGTTGACACGCGTTTCTCTCGTTTATTTGCCCATTTTGGGCACGAGGTTGATGGTCATGCCTTTGCCATGCGCTATCAAGATTTTCTTAGCCAACAAGGTCAGATTCTTCCAGGTGCAGATCAGCTTTTAGACCAGCTAAATCAAGAAGGTTACCGCATTTTTGGTGCAACAAATGGCATTACCAAGATTCAAACTTGTCGTATGGCCAATTCAGGAATTAAAGATTATTTTGAACACGTCTTTATCTCTGATGAAGTTGGTTTTCAAAAGCCAGATAAAGGTTTTTATGATGCGATTTCTGGAGCCATTTCACGATTTAATCAGGATAAAACGCTGATGATTGGTGATAATTTGCTGGCGGATATCCAAGGTGGCAATAATGCTGGCATCGATACTGTCTGGTATAACCCAGATAAAAAAGCCAACCACACCGCAGCCAACCCTACCTACACCGTCCACAACTATCAAGAATTGTTAAAATTATTACGATAAAAACAAAAAGCTAGAAGTTTGAAACTTCTAGCTTTTATCTTTAATAGTCGATTTTGCGTTCTTCGGTGATTAGTTTTGCCATTTGATCAGGATTTATAATATGAATCTGATGGCCTGTTTTTTCAATCATTTCTTCAGCGCGAAGTGCTTTTACCATTCGTGCAATGGTTACTGAGTGCATGCCTAGGTAGCAGGCGATTTCTTGATAGGTAAAGAATGTGTTTAAGGCTAGATTACCAGCTTCACACGGTTCAGCCTGATCAAGTAAGAAGCGGCAAAATTGGACCAAAGCGGGTTCATTTTTACTACTGTGAAAATGTTCCATGAGATAAATATGATTTTCTGTCAATGTATTTAACATCAGGCTAACAACTGAAGGAAAGCCTAACAATTCTTGAAATTGACGATTAGAAATGCGGTAAGCCACGCAAGGCGTTTTAGCAACAATTGAAAACGATTTTTTCCCGTAATAGTTCAAATGTAGCGTGTTCATCAATGGCACGAAGCCGACAAATTGTTGCTTTTTAAAGTAAAGGTAGGTTGTTTCTCTACCATCGCAAGAAATAGATGAAAGAGCACAAATGCCTGAAGATAGGATATAAATATCACCGCTTGTTTCGCCAGCGACGGATTGTGCGAGATTATCTCCCTTTTTAAAGGTCACACGTTCGCCGTATTGATAAAGTTCTGTAATATCTAGTGTAGAGTGCATAATTGCCCTTTCTAAAATTAACATAGGCTATATAACTATATAGTTTACGTTAAAAAAGCGTTTTTATCAAGCTAAAAAATTAGAAGAAGAGCTTAAAAACATCTTGATAATGATGTTTGAAGTGGCTATTTTTGCGCCAAATAAAGGTAAAATCATGGCTCATGGCAGGAATATCCAAAGTGATTTTTTTAAGTTTGCCTGTTGAAATTTCTTTTTGAACCACGCTTTGGTAGACAAAACTAATCCCTAAATTTTTTTGGACCAGCTCACAAATGGTATTGAGGCTGCCAATTTCGGTGATTTTGCGAAAATCTGAAATAGTCAGGTTGGCTTCCTTGAGCGTGATTTCAAGCATTTCACGTGTTCCAGACCCTTGCTCGCGAACGATGATAGGATAGGCTAGTAGGTCTTCTAAAGAATAGCTACCGCTTGCTAGGGGTGAGTCGGGAGAAGCGACAGCGATAAAAGGTTCTGTGCGATAAGGCAGAAAATCATACTTTTCTTTTGAAAAGAAACCTTCAATCAAGGCAAAATCAATCTGCCCATTATCAATAGCTTTCAATAGTGTCTCGGTATTGTCCACCAGCATTTTGACTTGAAAGTTTGGATGATTTGCCAAAATATCCACTAAAGAATCAGTCAAAACATACTCGCCAATGGTCAAAGTTGCCCCAAAATTTAGCGGTTGCAAATCTTGCTTGAGCTGTGTCTTGAAATGCTTAATATCTGTGTCCATTGTCGTCAGCAAATCAAGCAGTTCTTTGCCACTTTGTGTTATCTGGCATTGTTTACCAGAAAATGTAAAGAGTTTGGTTTGATATTCGGTTTCCAAAGCTTTGATATGCTTAGTGACAGCAGGCTGAGTGATATGCAGTTCTTTTGCGGCTTGGGTGAAATTAAGCGTTTCGCAGACTTTCATAAAAGTAAACACACGATAATCAAGCATGACAAATCTCCTTTGCAATTATTATTTGTTATTGTATCATAATAAATCATAATTTTACATTATAGATTGGGCACGCTATAATGAGTGACGTGAAAAGGAGTTCATTATGTTAACAATTCAGAAAAAAGCGCCAGGAGTGATTCTTTGCGCGATTTTAGCTGTGCCAGCTTGGCTCTTAGGGCAAGCCTTTCCTTTGGTCGGTGCACCAGTCTTTGCTATTTTACTGGGCATGTTTGTGGGAAGTTTCTATCAGAAACGCGATAAAACAGCTAAAGGCATTGCCTTTACTTCAAAATACATTTTGCAAACAGCAGTTGTTTTACTGGGTTTTGGACTTAATTTGATGCAAGTTGTCAAAGTTGGTGTACAGTCGTTGCCGATTATCATCTCGACAATCTCGACGTCTTTGATTGTAGCCTTTTGCTTGCAAAAATGGTTGAAGTTAGACGTTAATACAGCAACCTTGGTCGGCGTTGGCTCATCGATTTGTGGTGGTTCAGCTATTGCAGCGACAGCGCCAGTTATTAAAGCTAAAGACGAAGAAGTGGCTAAGAGTATCTCAGTTATCTTCCTCTTTAACATTTTAGCAGCGCTTATTTTCCCAACATTGGGTGATATGCTTGGTCTTACGAATCATGGTTTTGCTCTTTTTGCGGGGACAGCTGTCAATGACACTTCATCTGTAACAGCGACTGCAGCGGCATGGGATGCCATTCATCACTCGAATACCCTTGAAGGGGCGACCATTGTTAAGTTGACACGCACGCTCGCTATTATTCCAATTACGCTTGGTTTGTCATTTTATCAGGCTTATAAAGCGTCGAAAAATGGCGGAGCTTCTGAGAAGACGTTCAGTCTAAAAAGAGCCTTTCCGATGTTTGTGCTTTATTTCTTGCTAGCCTCAGTTGTCACAACATTTGCAAGTGCTCTTGGCTTTGATACAATGATTTTTGACCAGCTTAAAGTACTATCAAAATTCTTTATCGTCATGGCTATGGGGGCTATTGGACTTAATACAAATCCAGTCAAATTAGTAAAAACAGGTGGTCAAGCTATCGGTGTAGGTGCTGCTTGTTGGATTGCCATTACTTGTGTCAGTCTTTTGATGCAGCATATTTTAGGTATTTGGTAAAAGGTGAAAAAGAAACAATGTTTGGCATTTTTCAAGCATTGTTTTTTTATTTTTGAGAAATGCACTTATTTCTTGAAAACGTTTCCTACAGTGCTATAATGGACTCATATGGACTTGCTTAAAGCTCATAATAAATAGCGAAGCTATTAGCTAAAAAAGCAAGAAAGGGAGATATTATGGCATACAAAACAACTTATCCTTACACAAACGAAGTTCTTAAAAGCTTTGATAATGCGACTGATGCAGACTTAGAAGCTGCTTTGGCAAATGGGCATGCGCTTTATAAGAAGTGGCGTGCTGAAGGTGGCTTAGCAGAGCGAAAAGCACAATTGCATAAGATTGCTGACCTGCTTCGCCGTGACGTTGATAAATACGCTGAAGTCATGACAAAAGATATGGGAAAACTTTTCACGGAAGCTAAAGGCGAAGTCGAACTTTGTGCTCAAATTGCGGATTACTACGCTGACAAGGCTGAGGGATTTCTCAAACCTCGTCCGCTAGAAAATATCAATGGTGATGCTTATTACATTAAGCAAGCCACTGGTGTATTGGTAGCTGTTGAACCATGGAATTTCCCATTCTATCAAATCATGCGAGTCTTTGCTCCAAATTTCATGATTGGAAATCCAATGATCTTGAAACATGCTTCTATTTGTCCAGCGTCAGCTCAAGCTTTTGATGATTTGGTCTTGGAAGCAGGAGCTCCAGTTGGGGCTTTCAAGAATCTTTTCTTGTCTTACGACCAAGTCTCAAAAGCAATCGCAGACCCACGAGTTGTTGGTGTTTGTTTAACAGGTTCTGAACGTGGAGGTGCCTCAATTGCGGCAGAAGCAGGCGCTAATCTTAAAAAATCATCTATGGAACTTGGTGGTAATGATGCCTTTATTATCCTAGAAGATGCTGATTTTGACTTGCTTGATAAGACAGTCTTCTTTGCTCGTCTTTACAATGCTGGTCAAGTTTGTACGTCATCAAAACGCTTTATCGTTGTCGGACAAGAAAATTACGACAAATTTGTCGATATGGTGGTTAAACACTTTAAGTCAGCGAAATGGGGTGACCCAATGAATCCAGCGACAACTCTCGCACCATTGTCTTCAGCCGCTGCAAAAGAGGAAGTTCTTGATCAAATCAAGCTAGCCAAGGAAAATGGTGCGACAGTCGTTTACGGTGATGAACCAATTGACCACCCAGGAAACTTTGTCATGCCAACCGTTTTAACAAATATTACCAAAGAAAATCCAATTTATAACCAAGAAATCTTTGGTCCAGTTGCTTCAATTTACAAAGTGGACACCGAAGCAGAAGCCATTGAGCTTGCAAACGACTCAAGCTATGGTCTTGGTGGGACTATCTTTTCTAAGAATCTTGACCACGCCAAAGAAGTGGCAGCCAAGATTGAAACTGGTATGTCATTTATCAATTCTGGTTGGACTTCACACCCAGAAATCCCATTTGGCGGCATTAAAAACTCAGGCTACGGTCGCGAATTAAGCGAACTTGGCTTTGACGCTTTTGTCAACGAACACCTGGTTTTTGTCCCAAATGATTAACCAGCTCTCCTTTTATTAAATCCCATACACGAAAACCACTACCTGAGCCTCGGGAGGTGGTTTTTCTTTTCCTAAAAGTCCTAACAAGCAATGCCGCAGCCTTTTTGCTATAATAAAACCATGAATGAACTGATTAAACATAAATTGGAATTGCTGCCAGATAGCCCTGGTTGCTATATCCATAAAGATAAAAACGGCAAAATTATCTATGTCGGAAAGGCTAAAAATCTCAAGAATCGTGTGCGTAGCTACTTTCACGGCAGCCACAATACCAAGACTGAACTCTTGGTTTCTGAAATTGAAGATTTTGAATACATCGTCACAGGGTCAAATACAGAAGCCCTTCTTCTTGAAATCAATCTGATTCAAGAAAACATGCCAAAGTATAACATCAAGCTAAAAGATGACAAATCTTACCCATTTATCAAAATTACTGTGAATGAACAGTACCCACGTTTGATGATCACCCGTCAAATCAAAAAAGATGGTGCCATGTATTTTGGACCATACCCAGATTCTGGTGCTGCGACAGAAATCAAACGTCTGCTAGACCGCATTTTCCCATTTAAAAAATGTACAAATCCTGCTAACAAGGTTTGTTTTTATTATCATTTGGGTCAATGTAAAGCTCATACCATCTGTCATGTAGATCACGACTACTTTGTGAATATGGCACAAGATGTCAAGAATTTTCTTGATGGCAAAGACAATAAAATCGTCGATGGCTTGAAAGACAAAATGCAAAAAGCGTCAGACATGATGGAATTTGAACGTGCGGCAGAATACCGTGATTTATTGCAAGCTATCTCAACACTTCGTACTAAGCAACGTGTCATGAACCAAGATATGATGGACCGTGATATTTTTGGTTATTATGTCGACAAAGGTTGGATGTGTGTTCAGGTATTCTTTGTTCGCCAAGGAAAACTCATTCAACGTGATGTCAACATGTTTCCTTACTACAATGACCCAGAAGAGGATTTCTTGACTTACGTCGGACAATTTTACCGCGACAGCAAGCATTTTGTGCCAAAAGAAGTCTTTATTCCTCAGGACATTGACGAAGAATTAGTTAAAGCAGTTGTTGATACCAAAGTCATCAAACCACAACGTGGTGAGAAGAAACAGCTGGTCAATCTAGCCATAAAAAATGCGCGTGTCAGTCTACAACAAAAATTTGATTTGCTAGAAAAAGACATTCGTAAGACGCACGGTGCTATTGAAAACATCGGTGAGCTGCTCAATATTCCAAAACCCGTGCGCATTGAGGCTTTTGATAACTCAAATATTCAAGGGACAAGCCCAGTTGCGGGGATGGTTGTTTTTGTTAATGGAAAACCAAGTAAGAAAGATTACCGCAAATTTAAGATTAAAACCGTTGTTGGGCCAGATGATTACGCCAGCATGCGTGAAGTTATTTATCGCAGATACAGTCGCGTGATGAAAGATGGATTGACACCACCAGATTTGATTATCATCGATGGTGGTCAAGGTCAGGTCAATGTGGCGCGTGATGTCATTGAAAATAAACTTGGACTCGATATTCCAATCGCTGGTCTGCAAAAAAATGACAAGCACCAAACGCACGAATTGCTCTTTGGTGACCCATTAGAAGTGGTCGAATTGCCACGAAATTCTGAAGAATTTTTCCTCTTACAGCGTATTCAAGATGAAGTTCACCGATTTGCCATTACTTTTCACCGTCAATTACGCTCTAAAAATTCATTCTCATCAAAACTGGACGGCATTGCTGGCTTGGGTCCAAAGCGCAAGCAATTACTCATGAAACACTTCAAGAGCTTGCCAAATATTCAAAAAGCAGACGTGGACGACATCGTCAATTGTGGCATTCCACGAAACGTCGCCGTAGCTGTTAAGGAAAAATTGGCTGAGGAGAAAGCGGATGTTAACCATTAAACTGATTACTGAAGAATTTGCAATCTGCCAAGTTGAGGATTATTCGCAAGTTAATATGGAAAATCCATTTGTTTTTACTGGGGCAACAGATGAGGAAAAATCACTTGTTTGTCCGATTGCGCTTATCCCTGAAAATGCTTTGACAGTTGATAAACATTGGTCAGCTTTTCGTATTGAGGGTGTTTTAGACTTTTCTTTGATTGGCATTTTATCGAAAATTTCAAGTCTTTTAGCAGAAAATAATATTGGTATTTTCGCTATTTCAACTTATAACACAGACTACATTTTAACGAAAACAGCGGATTTTCAAAGAGCGTTGCAAGTGTTAAAAGAGGCAAAATACACGATTTTAGAGTTATAAATAGGGAATTTAAGGAGAGAAAAAATGAAAATTTTAGTTGTCGGTTTGGGAGTGATTGGGACAACGTATGCTTATCTTTTTGAGAAAGCTGGTCATGAAGTAGAACATTTTATCCGAGAAGATAGTGATAAGAATAGTATTGAAATGTTAGAGGTTGACTTACTTGACGGACGAACGGATAAGTACGGAAATCAAGTTAGAGATACTTATGATGTCAAGCATTGTTCTCAAAAGGTTTATGATTTTATTTTTGTTAGTGTACCATCTGGTAGGATAGAGGATGTTATTGAAAGCCTTGATAATTCTCAGATTAGAGGGACAATTATTCTTGCCTGTGGTGTTTGGGAAAATAGAGAATCACTTGACACTCTTATGAGCGGACATGATTACCTGTTGGGTTATCCTGTTGCTGGTGGTAAGTGTTCTTCGACACATTTAGAAGCTTGTGTTTTTGACCATTTTATGATTGAAAAAGAGGAAAAAACTGAAATTCCGAATTATTCAGATATTGAAACATTATTTTCAGATTGTCAGATTTCATTAGAAAAGCCATATGATATGTTGGAATGGATTTGGCTTCACATGGCAATTAATGCAGCTGTAGTCTCTGTTGCAGGAAAATATGGAAATATTAATCAGCCAAGTGCTTCTGCGGAAAATTTAATGAATTCATCTGCTATTTTGAAACAAGCAGTGGTGGCTATTCGTGAAACTTCAGGCATTATTGCTGCACGTGGAGTTACTTTAAAATACTATCGAAATGAATTATTAGCCTATTGGTTACCGACCTTTATCTCTGTTCCTTTAATGAAAAAAATGTTTGCCAAGAATGTTTTAACACGCAAAATAATGACATTACATGGAAATACAGAGGATTTATTATTTGTCTGTAAATCTGTTTATGATTGTGGACAAATAAGTCATGTAGAAGCTCCTATATTCTACGACTGTTATAATGCATTGTTACCAAAAATAGATTAATTAGTAATTAAATTGCAAATACATGAACAGAAAACTTTCATGAAACTTTCTTTTTCTGATTGTAATCTATTTTAAACTGTGCTAACATGGATAGGGATTTTTAAGGAGATACGCATGTTTAAAAAAATGAAGCAGGGCCTCTCTCAGTTAAGTCAAAAGCACATATGGCTTCCAAGCCTTGTGATTGTCTTGGTTGCTGTCTTATTATTGCTTCCCCAATTAATGTCTCGTGGTGTTATCGCAGGTAGTGATTTCCTATTTCACTATAATCGATTTTACGAGACAGCTATGCAAATTAAGACAGGTAACTTTAGTTATTTTATGTCACTGTATGGCTTTTACAGTTCAGGTCGAATTGTTAATGCTTTATATGGCCCATATTTTGCTTATTTTCAAGGAATTTTGGTACTCATCAGCAAAAACTGGTATACCTATCAGCTTTTGTCACGTTTCTTGTTGAGTGTGATTGCAGGCTTTTCGATGTATCGTTTGAATCGCAGAGCTTCTGTTAAACCGAAAATAGCCCTTGGAGTAGCAGTCTTTTACATGATGACCTTCTCGGTTCAATACTGGACGTTTAGACAAGGTTTCTCAAGTTGGGGCGCAGCTTTTATGCCATGGTGTTTAATCCCAGCTGTTGACTTTATCAGAACGAAAAAAGTAGGTGTGCTGCGCTTGGCAGTAGCAGTGGCAGTTATGATGCAGGTGCATATGCTCAGCTGTTTCTTGCTGATTGTCGCCTACTTGCCATTTTACTTGTACGGATTTTTCAAATCTGCTGAGAAAAAAGAAGTCTTTTTCAAGGGTGTCCAAGCAGTCTTGCTAAGCCTTTTACTAACGGCAAATGTCTGGGCAGCTTTGATTGATGTTGGACGTAGCAACAATTTGGTTGAGCCATTCATCAATTCAAAATTGTACATTATGACCGTCAACCAACGCAGTATCGAGTGGTTGTTAACGCCTAAGGCGCTTGTTTTGGTACTTTTGTATCAACTGTACTTTTCATTTAGACACTGGCGTCATTTTGATCAATTGCTGCGCGTGGTGACAGGGGCATTTTTCCTTTTCTTGGTGCTATCAAGCAGTATTTTCCCTTGGTATACGGTCAACCAATTGAATCTTCCGCTGGTTAATCTGATTCAATTTCCATTTCGTTTCTTTGTGCCAGCCACTGTCTTGTTGCTTTTAGCAGCGGCTATGGTTTTGGATCGTTATTTTGATAAAAAATGGTCAAAAATCGTTACTGTCGGATTAATTGTCATCAATGTTTTAAGCCTAGCACAGTTATCACAATTGCAGAGCGAAAAGATTGATGAGTATTACAATACTAAATACCCAATTCAACGTAAGAAGCACACCTTTATCTGGGGAAATCCTGCCGATGTGCGAGCAAGCTTTTACGACTCAGATAAATTTAAACTGCTGGATATTGTGTCAAAGTCAACGCCTGATTACTTGCCTGCTGACAAATCAAACAAAGAAAACAAATACGTCTTGTATGAAGAATTTGTCTTAGGGCATACCGATTTATTCAAAAAAACACAAGGAGATAATGAGCTAACCTTCACTTGGTATGCAGATACCAGCGATTGGGCGATCATCCCAGCTGTTAAGTATAAGGATACTGAGTTGACGCTTAACGGCAAAAAACTGAGTGATAAGGATTATTCTTTGTCTGGTATTGGCACACCAACCGTGATGCAAAAAGTAGGAAAAAACACGCTAACCATTATCTACCACATCAGCACTTGGTTTAAGGCATTGATTGTCGTGAACATCCTCTCATGGCTAGCAACCCTAGCTTACCTCATCAAGAAAAAAACGATGAAATAATAACTGATAACCAGAACGCAAGTTCTGGTTTTTCTTTTTAAGTCGACTTAATTTTTGGATCAGCAGCCGTGCAAAATAGCTGTAAACTCTTCCAAAAAATGATAAAATAAAAGAGCATAGAATTAAAAAAGGAGGGTCGCTTATGAAATTTCTAGAATTGAACAAAAAGCGCCATGCCGTCAAAACTTTCAATGACAAACCCGTAGACTATAAAGATTTGCGTACTGCTATTGAAATTGCTACCTTAGCACCTAGTGCTAATAACATTCAACCATGGAAATTTGTGATTGTTGAAGAGAAAAAAGCAGAACTGGCTAAACATCTCCCAGACATTAACAAAAAACAAGTTGAAGAAGCTCAATATGTTGTGGCACTCTTTACAGATACTGATTTAGTGCAACGCTCTCGCAAGATTGCTCGCATTGGTGTCAAATCATTGGACAATGCCAAGCTAGAATATTATATGGAAACTTTGCCAGCACGTTATGCAGAATATGATGACAAACGTAAAGGCGAATACCTAGCACTCAATGCTGGGATTGTTGCGATGAATCTGGTTCTAGCTTTGACTGACCAAGATATCTCATCAAATATTATTCTTGGTTTTGACAAATCTCTGCCAAATGACATTCTAGGAATTGACAAACGTTTCCGTCCAGAACTTTTGATAACAGTTGGTTACAGCGATGATAAACCAGAACCAAGTTATCGTTTGCCAGTGGATGAAATAATCGAACGTCGATAAGCAGAACTTTTTAAGCTTTATGCATAAAACTTAGTGAAGAATTTACCAAACTAGGTTTACAAATCTTAAAATATGAGTTACTATTGGTAAGTTGGCTCAAAAGATAAAATGACGTAGCTTTTCTGTGAAAGAGAAGCTACATTTATGGAGGAGTTATAAGAAATGACAGTAGACTTTAAAGCAGAAGTTGAAAAACGTAAAGATGCCATGATGGAAGACCTCTTTGCACTTTTGCGCATCAACTCTGAACGTGATGACAGCAAAGCTGATAAAGAGCACCCATTCGGACCTGGTCCAGCAAAAGCATTGGAACACTTCCTTGCAATGGCTGAACGCGATGGTTACAAAACTCGTAACATCGACAACTACGCTGGTGACTTTGAATTTGGTGAAGGTGACGAAGTACTTGGTATCTTTGCTCACTTAGACGTTGTGCCTGCAGGTAGCGGTTGGGAAACTGACCCTTACGAACCAGTTATTAAAGACGGTCGTCTTTATGCGCGTGGTTCCTCAGATGACAAAGGTCCAACAATGGCATGTTACTATGCTCTTAAAATCATCAAAGACCTTGGTTTGCCAGTATCTAAACGTGTTCGTTTCATTGTTGGTACTGACGAAGAATCAGGTTGGGGCGATATGGAATACTATTTCGCACACAATGGCTTGAAAGATCCTGATTTTGGATTCTCTCCAGATGCTGAATTCCCAATCATCAATGGTGAAAAAGGTAACATTACTGAATACCTTCACTTCGCAGGTGAAAACAACGGTGCTTTCACTTTAAATACTTTTGAAGCTGGTCTTCGTGATAACATGGTTCCAGAATCAGCAACTGCAGTATTCACAGCTGACAGCACTTTGGCTGACCTTCAAGAAAAATTGGCTGCCTTTGCCGCTGCTGAAAACCTTGAAGCAGAACTTGTTCAAGAAGGCGACGCTTTCCGCGCAACTGTTATCGGTAAATCAGCTCACGGTTCAACTCCAGAACTTGGTCTTAATGCAGCAACTTACCTTGCTAAATTCTTGGATCAATTTGCCTTTGCCGGTGCTGCTAAAGTTTACCTTGACACAACAGCTAACGTTCTTCACAAAGACTTTGCTGGTGAAAACCTTGGTGTTGCTTACACAGACGCTAAAATGGGTGCCCTCAGCATGAACGCTGGTGTCTTCAAATTTGACCGCAACTCAGATGACAACACAATCACACTTAACTTCCGTTACCCACAAGGTACTGATGCTCAAACAATCAAAGCTGAGCTTGAAAAACTTGATGGTGTGACAGCAGTGACATTGTCAGAGCACGAACACACTCCACACTATGTTCCAGCTGATGATCCATTGGTTTCAACACTTCTTTCAGTTTACGAAAAACAAACTGGCTTGAAAGGTTACGAACAAGTTATCGGTGGTGGTACATTTGGTCGTCTTCTTAAACGCGGTGTTGCCTTCGGTGCAATGTTCCCAGACTACGTGAACACAATGCACCAAGCAAACGAATTCGCAGATGTTGAAGATCTTTATCGCGCAGCTGCTATCTACGCTGAAGCACTTTACGAATTGATCAAATAATACAGAAAAAAGAAGAGGGCTTTTGCGTTAGCAAAAGACTCTTCTTTATTTTTTAGGAAGAAGTGATTGTATGGATAGCCTTGAACAATTAGTGGCAGATATTATGGCTGATGAGCAAAATGCCTCATACACCGAGCAAGGCATTAAGCCACTTTTTACCGTTCCAAAAACCGCTCGAATTAATATCGTCGGGCAAGCTCCTGGTATTCGAGCGCAAGAATCAGGACTTTATTGGAATGACCCGAGTGGGGATAATTTACGAAAATGGTTAGGCGTTGACCGTGAGACATTTTATAACTCTGGACTTTTTGCGGTTGTACCAATGGATTATTATTTTCCAGGTAAGGGAAAATCAGGTGATTTAGCGCCGCGAAAAGGTTTTGCGGATAAATGGCACAAGCGCACCCTAGCTTTAGCACCCAATATAGAGTTGCATATTTTGGTTGGTTCTTATGCGCAGCGTTATTATCTTCATCAAAAATCCTCAGCTAAGCTTACGGATACCGTCAAACACTATAAAGACTATTTACCAGAATTTTTCCCATTGGTGCACCCATCGCCACGAAATAACATTTGGCAGCGCAAGAATCCATGGTTTGAAGAAGAAGTCATCCCAGACCTTCAAAAGCGTGTCAAAGCTATTTTAGAAAAATAGGTACTAAAAAACTCGCCATCGTCTGGCGAGTTTTTCTTATTTTCCAAGACAGAATTGGGTGAAGAGTTTTGTGATGAGTTCGTCTGGTGCGGCTTCACCAGTGATTTCCCCAAGAATTTCCCAACAACGTGTCAAATCAATTTGTAGAAGGTCAACTGGCATACCAGCTTCAAGTCCTTCGTTGACTGATTGTAAGCTTTGTACAGCTTTTTCAATCAAGCCGATGTGACGGGCATTTGAAAGGTATGTTGCATCTTTTTCAACGATACTAGCATTGTCAAAGAAGAGTTGGTTGATACGTTCTTCAATCAAATCAATGTTTTGATTTTTAAGAACTGAGATGCGGATGACATCATTCGGCAACTCATCAGCTTCGATTTTTTCAGGCAAATCAGTTTTATTAAGCAAGATAATGCGGTTGCTATCCTTGCTGAGTTCAAGAAGAGCACGGTCTTGGTCAGTTAGCGCTTCAGAGCTGTTAAGGACAAGAAGGACCAAATCAGCTTCCTCAAGAGCTTTTTTAGAACGTTCTACACCGATTTTTTCAACCACGTCATCTGTTTCACGAATACCAGCGGTATCGACCAATTTCAAAGGCACACCTTTGATGTTGACGTATTCTTCAATCACGTCACGAGTTGTTCCTTCGATGTCAGTAACGATAGCTTTGTCTTCACGGAGCAGATTGTTCAGAAGACTTGATTTCCCAACGTTTGGACGACCAATGATAGCAGTTGACAAACCTTCGCGAAGGATTTTACCACGTTTTGCAGTAGCCAAGAGATTTTCTAAAAGGCTTTGGAATTCTTGTGTTTTTTCACGGATAAGCGCTGTTGTCATTTCTTCCACGTCATCGTATTCAGGATAATCGATGTTTACCTCAACTTGAGCAAGAGTATTTAGGATTTCTTGACGCGTATCATTGATGAGTTTTGAAAGTGAACCATCTAGCTGTTTGACAGCGATATTCATAGCTTTGTCAGTTTTAGCACGGATAATATCCATAACGGCTTCCGCTTGAGTCAAGTCAACACGACCATTCAAGAAAGCACGTTTGGTAAATTCTCCAGGTTCAGCCAGACGAGCACCTTGACGAAGAAGGAGTTGCAAGATTTCATTAGTAACGGCAACCCCACCGTGCGTATTAATCTCAATGACATTTTCACGTGTGAACGTCTTTGGTGCCAACATGACAGAGACCATAACCTCATCGAGAATTTCATCATTATCAGGGTCAACAATATGCCCGTAATTAATCGTATGTGAGGCAACTTTTGACAAATCTTTTCCACGATAAACTTTTTGGGCAATAGCTAGCGCGTCAGTCCCAGAAAGTCGGACAATTCCGATAGCTCCTTCCCCTAAAGGTGTTGAAATCGCAGCAATTGTGTCGAATTCTTTTGTAATCATTTATGTCATTCCAATCTAGTTTTTCAAAAAATATCTTATTTAATTGTAACGCAAATAAGATTTTCAAGCAATAGAAGAGGATTGAAAGTAAAGGAGCAGAAAAGCTATTTTTGAGTAATCCATTGTAGCGAAAACACCCTAAATCATGGTATAATAGTTAGTTGGAAATAGGTAATTTTTGTTTTACATATAAATTTAGGTGAGGTTGTTATGGAAAAACTTAAAAAAATGGCTGGTGTTACAGCTGCTCAGTATGTGAAAGACGGCATGGTCGTTGGACTTGGAACTGGTTCAACAGCATATTTCTTCGTTGAAGAAATCGGTCGTCGTATGAAAGAAGAAGGTCTTAAAGTTGTCGGTGTGACAACTTCAAGCCAAACAACAGCTCAAGCAGAAGGCCTTGGTATTCCTTTGAAAGCTGTTGATGATATCGATGTTATCGATGTAACTGTCGACGGTGCTGATGAAGTGGATAAAAACTTCAACGGTATCAAAGGTGGCGGCGGTGCTCTTCTTATGGAAAAAATCGTTGCTACACCAAGTAAAGAATACATCTGGGTTGTTGACGAATCTAAAATGGTCGACACACTCGGTGCTTTCAAATTGCCAGTTGAAGTTGTGCAATATGGTGCTGACCGCATTTTCCGTGAGTTCGAGAAAAAAGGTTACAAACCATCATACCGCATGGCAAACGGCGAACGCTTTGTCACTGATATGAAAAACTATATCATCGACCTTGACCTTGGTGTTATTGAAAATCCAGTCGAACTTGGTAAAGAATTGAAAGCCATGGTCGGTGTTGTTGAACACGGTCTCTTCAATGGTATGGTTAACAAAGTTATCGTTGCTGGTAAAGACGGCGTTAAAATTTTAGAAGCTAAATAAAGAAAGTTTACAGGAGATGGTTTGACTAAGAATAGCCGATAGTCTCCTGTTTGCTTTGTTATCGCAAAAAATCAAATTATTATTTCTAATCCTGCATACCTTGCAGTTGATTAGGAGGTTTTGGGTGCCAACCGTAACCACCCTAGATTAGGAAAACTATGTCAACTTTTAATCGTATTCACCTTGTTGTGCTTGATTCAGTCGGAATTGGTGCAGCACCAGATGCCAATAACTTTGTCAATGCTGGTGTTCCTGATGGTGCGTCAGACACACTTGGTCACATTTCAAAAACAGTCGGACTTAATGTTCCAAACATGGCTAAAGTTGGTCTTGGAAATATTCCTCGTGAAACTCCTCTAAAAACAGTTCCAGCTGAAGCTCAACCAACAGGTTATGCAACTAAACTTGAAGAAGTTTCTCTTGGTAAAGACACAATGACTGGTCACTGGGAAATCATGGGTCTTAACATTACAGAACCATTTGATACATTCCTTGGTGGATTTCCAGAAGAAATTTTAACTAAAATCGAAGATTTTTCAGGACGTAAAGTCATTCGTGAAGCTAACAAACCTTACTCAGGTACAGCAGTTATCGATGATTTCGGTCCACGTCAAATGGAAACTGGCGAGTTAATCATCTACACATCAGCTGATCCAGTACTTCAAATCGCAGCCCACGAAGATGTAATCCCAGTAGAAGAGCTTTACAAAATCTGTGAATACGCACGTTCAATCACTCAAGAACGTCCAGCTCTTCTTGGTCGTATCATTGCTCGTCCATACGTTGGTGAACCAGGTAACTTCACACGTACAGCTAACCGTCGTGACTACGCATTGTCACCATTTGGACCTACTGTTCTTAATAAATTGGCTGACGCTGGTGTACCAACTTACGGCGTTGGTAAAATCAATGATATCTTCAACGGTTCAGGTATCACAAATGATATGGGTCACAATAAATCAAACATGCACGGTGTTGATACTCTTCTTAAAACAATGCAGTTGCCTGAATTCACAAAAGGTTTGTCATTTACAAACCTAGTGGACTTCGACGCGATGTATGGTCACCGTCGTAACGCAGCTGGTTACCGTGACTGTCTTGAAGATTTCGACAAACGCATGCCTGAAATCTTGGAAAACATGAAAGAAGATGACCTTCTTTTGATTACGGCTGACCACGGTAATGACCCAACTTACACAGGTACAGACCACACACGTGAATACATCCCATTGTTAGCTTACAGTCCAGCCTTCAAAGGCAATGGTATCTTGCCAGTCGGACACTTCGCTGATATCTCAGCAACAATCGCCGAAAACTTTGGCGTTGAAAAAGCGATGATTGGTCAATCATTCTTAGATAAATTAGTATAAGAGGTAATACATGTCTACAATTATTGAAAAAA
Source organism: Streptococcus sp. KCJ4932 (assembly GCF_004352745.1). Classification (NCBI taxonomy): domain Bacteria; kingdom Bacillati; phylum Bacillota; class Bacilli; order Lactobacillales; family Streptococcaceae; genus Streptococcus; species Streptococcus sp. KCJ4932. The sequence goes on from NZ_SJWW01000002.1 coordinate 128,711, forward strand.
TTGAAGAAGCACGTCAGTTTTTAGTCTCACAAGCTTGTGATGCTCCAGAATTCGGACTTATCCTAGGTTCAGGTCTTGGTGAACTTGCCGAAGAAATCGAAAATGCAGTTGTCATCCCTTACGAAAAAATCCCAAATTGGGGTAAATCAACAGTAGCAGGTCACGCAGGTCAATTGGTTTATGGTGATCTTGGTGGTCACAAAGTCCTTGCTCTTCAAGGCCGTTTCCACTTCTACGAAGGGAACCCAATGGAATTGGTGACTTTCCCAGTGCGCGTGATGAAAGCCCTTGGTTGTAAAGGTCTTATCGTAACAAACGCTGCGGGTGGTATCGGCTTTGGTCCTGGTACTTTGATGGCTATTTCAGACCATATCAACATGACAGGTCAAAACCCATTGATTGGGGCTAACCTTGATGATTTCGGACCACGCTTCCCTGATATGTCAGATGCTTATACAGCAGACTATCGTGCCATTGCTCACAAAGTTGCTGAAAAAATCGGTATCAAACTTGACGAAGGGGTTTACCTTGGTGTGTCAGGTCCTTGTTATGAAACACCTGCAGAAATCCGTGCTTTCCAAACACTTGGTGCTGATGCAGTTGGTATGTCAACTGTACCAGAAGTTATCGTCGCTGCTCACTCTGGTTTGAAAGTCTTGGGAATTTCTGCCATTACAAACCATGCAGCTGGTTTCCAAAGCTCACTTAACCACGAAGAAGTGGTTGCTGTAACACAACAAATTAAAGAAGATTTCAAAACACTTGTTAAAGCTGTTTTGGCAGAACTTTAATTTACAATCTTTAGTCTTTGGATAAAAGGAGTGTGCTGTGCGAGTTCATTTTGTTATTCACGAAGCTTTTGAAGCACCTGGAGCCTATTATGGTTGGGCAATTAAGCGTGGGCATGAGGTTAGCCTAACAAAGCTTTATCAAGGAGAGCAGTTACCAGTTGACAGCTCTAAAATTGATTTACTCATAGTCATGGGGGGACCGCAGAGCCCTCGTACGACAGTAGAAGAATGCCCGCATTTTGATGCTCAAGCTGAAATAGCTTTGATTAAAGATGCTATCGCACATGATAAACGCATCATTGGTGTTTGTCTTGGCGCACAGTTACTGGGTGAAGCTTATGGCGCACCAGTTGAACATAGTCCTGAAAAGGAGATCGGAAATTTTCCGATTTCCTTGACTCAGGCTGGTAAAACTGATAAACGTTTGACATATTTTGGTAAGACGGTGACTGTTGGTCATTGGCACGGTGATATGCCAGGCATGATAGAAGGGGCGCAAATTCTTGCCGCTAGTCAAGGTTGCCCACGACAAATCATCAAGTATAGTGACAAGCATTACGCTTTTCAATGTCATTTGGAATTTTCAAAAGACATGGTTCAGGATTTACTGGCTCAAGAAGTTGATTATGATGAACAAGTTGCCACACACCCTTATATCCAGACAAAACAAGAAATTTTAACTTATGATTATTCTCAGATGAATCATTTGTTAGAACAATTTTTAGATGCTTATACAAAATAATCGATTTCAAAATTTCAGCTATTGTTTACGTTTTGGAGTAGTTTTACTGGCAACTAGTGTGGTGGCTGGTTTAGGTGGTATCTTACTTCATGAATTTTTAGAAATGGTCGAGAAAATTGTGTTGGGACACGGCGAAGAGGAAAAAATGCTAGCTATTTCCCAAAGACGATTCTTGATGATTGTGATTGCAGGGATAGTCTCTGCGCTTATCTGGTATGTGCTTCAACGAAAAAATCGTCGTCTTATCTCAGTTAAATCTCAGATGAAGGCTGATAATCCTTGCTCTGAACGCCCTGTGTTGGGAATTCATTTGATGAATATTTTCTTACAGGTAGCTTCAGTTGGTGCGGGATCTCCGATTGGAAAAGAAGGAGCGCCACGAGAGCTTGGGGCTCTTGGAGCAGGTCGTATTTCTGATTATATGTGTTTGAACTTGCCTGATAGACGCCTTGCAATTGCTTGTGGGGCCTCAGCTGGTCTTTCAGCAGTTTATCAAGTACCAATTGCTAGCATCTTTTTTGCTTTTGAGACTTTGGGTGTTGGACTTTCTTTGGTGAATATCGTGTCGGTATCTTTGACGAGTTTTCTTGCTAGCCTTATCGCAGGGCTCGTTATATCGGATGCCCCCCTTTATCATGGTGGTCAAGTTTCACCTAATCTTGCCACTTGTCTGTTAGCCGTCTTGGTGGCAGTACTTGTCACGCCACTTGCAGAAGGTTTTCGACGTCTGACGCAAAAAGCACAAGTTAAAAAAGAGACTCATGAAGCCATCTTATGGAAGTTACCTTTAACTTTCTTACTTTTAGCTAGTGTTGCCCTCTATTTTCCAGAGATTTTAGGGAATGGCGGAGCTTTGGCACAAGCTGTTTTTGATGGCATGGCTGTATCTTATGCTATTCCTATTCTTATCATCAAAGCTTGTCTTGTCTTATTGACGCTAAAAAATGGCGCATACGGAGGTACCTTGACACCATCGTTTTCAATGGGGGCAGTTTTAGGATTTCTATTTGCTGTGCTTTGTCAGTTAGCTTTTCCAGATATTTCGATGAACTCAGCCATGTTAATTGGGTCAAGTGTTTTCTTGGCCATTACAATGAATGCTCCTTTAACAGCAGTTGGACTAGTTGTCTCATTTACAGGGCAAAATTTACAAGCTTTGCCAGTTTTACTCATTGCGGTAGCGGTAGCTGTTTGTATAAATAATATTTTTAAACGTATTGAAAGGAATTTTTATGTCAATCCATATCGAAGCCAAACAAGGCGAAATCGCAGATAAAATCTTACTTCCAGGAGATCCTCTCCGTGCAAAATTCATCGCAGAAAACTTCTTAGAAGATGCTGTCTGCTTTAATAATGTTCGTGGTATGCTTGGTTTTACAGGAACTTACAAAGGTCATCGTGTCAGCGTTATGGGAACAGGTATGGGTATGCCATCAATCTCAATCTATGCGACTGAACTTATTCAATCATACGGTGTTAAAAAATTAATCCGTGTTGGAACAGCAGGTTCACTTAATAAAGACGTTCACGTGCGTGAACTTGTCCTTGCGCAAGCAGCCGCAACAACATCAAGCATGATTAAAAACGAATGGCCACAATACGATTTCCCACAAATCGCAGACTTCACATTGCTTGATAAAGCTTACCATATCGCTAAAGACCTTGGTATGACAACTCACGTAGGTAGTGTCTTGTCAGTTGATGCCTTTTATTCTGATTTTGCAGAAAACAATATCAAACTTGGTCAACTTGGCGTGAAAGCAGTTGAGATGGAAGCTGCTGCACTTTACTATCTCGCTGCCAAACACGGTGTTCAAGCACTTGGTATCATGACAATCTCTGATAGCTTGGTTGCTGACGAAGACACAACAGCTCAAGAACGTCAAACAACTTTCACAGACATGATGAAAGTTGGTCTTGAGACTCTTATTGCTGATTAATGCAAGAAATATACGAGACGATAGACATCCTTTTGGATGTCTATGCTTATAATCACGCTTGGAAAATAGCAGAGCAGCATGCAGATTTTCCATCGACAAGCCGCTATCTTTTAGAAATGCTAAAAGAGCGTCGTGAATTAAACGTTGATTTCCTTTTTGCTCATCAATCTGAAAACAAGGTTATTTGGCATCAGTATGATTTTGATTTGATTACGAATCATAGGCAAGAAGAACAATTGGCCAACTATATCATGGACCTAGAAGCGAAAATTAGAAATGGTAATATCATTGATTTTGTCCGCTCAGTTAGTCCTATTCTATACAGACTCTTTTATCGCTTAGCAAAGCGTGAGATTCCTAATCTAGAAGAGTTTATCCATGATGCTAAAAATGATCAGTATGATACTTGGCTTTTTACAGAAATGAAGCAGAGTGACTATCTTATTTTTCATAAGTATTTGTTGATTCGCCGTGATGCAAAGGTGACATCTCGTAGTTTAGCAGAGCTCTTGCAATACAGTCAGTTGCCAGATCATATTAAAAACTTAATCACAGAGCTTCGTCAATTTGAGAAATCTGTCCGAAACCCTCTTGCTCATCTGATTAAACCATTTGATGAAGAAGAACTTCATCGCACAACGAATTTCTCATCGCAAGCCTTTCTATTTTGACAAAATCAATGAGATAATAAAGCATGAATTAAGACAATGAAGCATAAAAAGTTCTTGGACTCTGTCCAAGAACTTTTTATTTATCAAATTGTACTTCTTCAAGTAAGTAATCGATAAAGCGTTCACCCATTTTTGAGAGATTAGCTTTTTCGTGGCGAATGTAGACAATATCAATCATATCTTCAACGTCAAGTGGAATTGAGACGATGTCATCGCCGTTGAGGTTGCTATTCAAGATACCTGTAGCGATAGTGTAACCGTCAAGACCAATCAAGAGATTAAAAAGGGTTGCTCGGTCACTGACAACGATTGATTTTTTGTGTGGAATTTGTGACAAGATTTCTTCAGAGAAGTAAAAAGAGTTATGAATCCCTTGGTCATAGCTAAGGTATGGAAATTCTTCCAAATCTTCCATAGTCACAAGTGACTTTTCAGCTAGCGGATTGTTTTTGCTGACAAAAATGTGCGGACGAGTTTTGAAAAGACTGGTATAAGTCAAATGATTGTCATCAAACATCTTTGTCAAGACATCACGGTTGTAGCTGTTTAGGAAAAGCACCCCGATTTCAGAACGAAAATTTTTGACGTCATCAATAATTTCGTATGTTCGGGTTTCACGAAGGAAAAGCTCGTAACGTGTCATATCTGTCTTTTTCAGAAGGGAAACAAAAGCATTGACCACAAAAGCATAGTGCTGCGCTGAGACGCTAAAAAGCTCACGGTTGGTATTTTTACTCTTATAACGTTCCTCTAAAAGCGCAGTCTGTTCAAGGATTTGACGCGCATAAGATAGAAATTCGACACCATCTTTTGTTAAGGTAATTCCTTTAGGATTTCGGATAAAAATTTCAATCCCCATCTCACGTTCCAAGTCACGAACAGCATTTGACAAACTTGGTTGAGTAATAAAGAGTTGCTTGGCAGCTTCATTCATACTGCCCGTTTCCACGATTTTAACGATGTAATGTAATTGTTGTATTCTCATAGCCTTAGTTTAGCTTAAAAATGTAAATCCCGCAAGTCAATGAGATACACGAACGTTGTAAGCGCTACAAAAGCGAACAATGAGAATCTGAAAATTAAATGAAAAAAGTGTAACCAACTTGTAACATTTGCAGTCTTAGAAAACTTTGCTTTCAGAAAACAATTACATCGTAGAAAAATTAAGGAATTTTATGCAAAAATAGTCTTTAAAAATTCAAAAATTGACTGATTTGAAAAATAATTTCAATGATGCTAGAATATAAATCATCGTGAATGCAGTATTTCTGTGGGAGGAAATGTTACACCGCATTCAAATTCAGTAAAAATTCATAATAGACAGATTGGGAATGGAGTATTTATGAATTCAAATAATAAGGGAAGCATCGCTATTGATGTGCTTTATTTAGTGCACCCAAAATGTGATGAATCATTTTCAAGAACAAATTTGAGAATGAACAGGCTATTTAGGACAAGCTTTTTACAGGCGAGAGACTGTTCTTCTCAGGATTGCAAGAGAAGATTGTTGACGATTGCGTCAATGATTAAGGTGAATCAGGAAAAAATAAGCGAGTTATGTCATAATCAATCATTTGATCAATCGAGAAAAACTCGTCTTTTAGCTATCTTAGACAAAATCAAAAACTTACAGCTGATTTGTAGCACAACAAAAAGCATAAAGTATAAGTTCTTCTTCAAAATCATAAAAGCAGTAACGAAACTTGTTATTGAACTCATTTTAGCAGTGGCGAGGATGCCAAATGCTCTTGCTATTACTGTAGCATAAAAAGATGCCATTTTTGGGAGAATTGGTATTGTTTAAAGCTTTCAATGACAAAGACAACCTTAAGTTGAGTATTTGAGCTCAATAACTTGGGGCTGAACAAAAATACGTTCGAGCTGGGAACTCGACGTTAATAACAAGAAATAATGCTTATGGGAAAGCATTGAAAATGATAGAAGTTTATTAGGATTTTGTAACTTTTATCGCATAAGGGAAATTAGGATTTTAAGAATAGGGAATAGGACTATGTACAGCGAGAATCTAAGAAAAAAGATTTATTATCTTTTGGCTGATGTTCTGGCTTTGATTATCAGTTACATTGTACTATCAAGCGTATATTCATACGCTATTTTTGATAGTTATTTTTTTGCGGCTTTTTTTGGGATTCTGGTTATATTTATTAGTGTTTTGAATAATGATTATTCATCATTTGCTAACCAAAATTTTGTAACAAACGTCAAAAAATCAATTGTTTATGGCTTGAGGGTGAGCATCCTTTTCACATCTGTTTTGTGTTTGGGACATTTTCATTTTGTGAAAATCATTGGACATCCAGTTTATTACCTTGTTAGTCAGTTATTTGTCCTCGTGACAATCACCTTATTGATTGGACGCCAGCTAACAACTTATTGGCTAAAAGGTCGTAAGGAAGACGCTAAAAAAGTTTTATTGGTGACTGATTTTAACAATAGCCAAGCTCTAGAAGCCAATTTGCAGGCATCAAATTATGACGTTATCGCCTATATCAGCAACTGTGTTAATGCTGAAGTAGGTAAGGACGTTCTACAAAACGAAAAGGAAATCAGGGATTTTGTTTCCTGTCATCAGGTTGATGAAATCGTTGTTTCCAGAAATAACCAAGCCATCGTTTCAAAATTCGCCAATTGTTTGAAGTGTTTAGGGATTCCAACGACACTTGATCTCACAGGTAATGCTGGAAAAGTTAATAGTGAGAGTACTTTAGTTAAACTTGGTTCAAAGACATATGTGACTTTTGCTTCAAACATCATTAAGGGGCGTCAGATTATTCTAAAACGCTTGTTAGATATTGTAGTTGCAATTGTCGGTATTATACTAATAGGATTGGTTGCTTTGATTATTGCTCCAATCGTTAAAAAACAATCACCAGGTCCTTTGATTTTCAAACAAAAACGTGTTGGGAAAAATGGTAAGGTTTTTGAGATTTACAAATTCCGAAGCATGTATACAGATGCTGAAGAACGTAAAAAAGAATTGATGGCACAAAATGATTTGGACACAGATTTGATGTTCAAGATGGAAGATGATCCGCGAATTTTTCCATTTGGTCATAAACTTCGTGATTGGTCTTTGGATGAGTTGCCACAATTTATCAATGTTTTAAAAGGTGATATGTCAGTTGTTGGGACTCGTCCACCAACCCTTGATGAGTACCATCGCTATGAGTTACATCACTTTAAACGTTTGCTAACAAAACCTGGAATTACAGGTCTTTGGCAAGTCAGCGGACGTAGTGACATCACAGATTTTGAAGAAGTTGTAGCCTTGGATATGGATTACATTCAACATTGGACGCTCTTTACAGATATCAAAATTATTTTAAAAACTTTTGCCGTTGTCTTAAAGAGAGAGGGAAGTAGGTAGTCATGCGAAAAAATAAAAGAAGCTCAGTAAAATTAAATATTGTGATGAACTTTATTTTGACAATGTCTAATTTTATTTTTCCCTTAATTACCTTTCCTTATGTCTCACGGGTGCTTTTGCCGGTGGGGACTGGTAAGGTTGCCTTTGCAACTTCGATTGTTTCTTACTTCTCCATGGTTGGTATGTTGGGAATTCCAACCTATGGTATTCGTGCTTGTGCCAAAGCAAGAGATAACAAAGATGACTTGTCAAAGACGGTTCAAGAAATCATGGTGATTAATACCATTGCAATGACTTTGTCTTTGATGACTTATATCCTAGCGATTTTCTTAGTTCCTAGGATGGCACAGGATAAGACGCTCTTTATGATTAATGTGGCCACTTTATTTTTCAATTTAATTGGCTGTGAGTGGCTTTATAAAGCTTTGGAGCAATATTCATATATCACTATTAGATCGATTATTTTAAAACTTGTATCACTGATTTTAATGTTCATGTTGGTTCATCAAAAAAGTGATTATGTCCTTTATGGGGCAATCACTATTCTTGCTAGTGTTGGATCAAATTTCTTTAATTTCATCAATTTGAGACGCTTTCTTAATTTCAAATGGTATAGCCATATGGATTTGAAACAGCATATTGGTCCAATTTTTAGTTTCTTTATGATGACCATCGCCACAACCATTTATACGAATTTGGATTCGGTGATGTTAGGATTCATGAAAGGAGATGAGGCTGTCGGCTATTACAATGCCGCTGTAAAAATCAAATCGATTCTAGTCAGTTTAGTAACTTCTATGGGGGCTGTTTTACTTCCACGTTTGTCATTTTACATCAAAGAAGGAAGAAACAGAGAGTTCAGGGAACTGACGATTCGCTCATTACAGTTTGTATGCTTTATCTCAATTCCATTGTGGTTTTACTTTACGATTTATGCAAAAGAAGGCATTTACTTCTTGTCAGGTTATGCCTACACAGGGTCAATCCTTCCCATGCAAATCATCATGCCGACATTGTTTTTGATTGGGCTATCAAACTTATTGGGAATTCAAATACTTGTTCCGATTGAACGAGAAAAGGATGTTTTAAAATCTGTTTCGCTCGGTGCGATTGTTAACTTAGTGATTAATGCCATTTGCATCCCGAAATTTGGGGCTTCGGGTGCCGCATTTGGAACATTGGTTGCTGAATTTTTCGTAACAAGCTATCAGATTTATGTGTTAAAAGATTTTTTGAAAGACATTATGGGTAATATCAAACCGTACAAGAACTTATTGGGAGCATTAGTAGCATCACTTGGTGCTATAGTTGTTGTTTTGGTGTTACACATGACATCACTTTTCTTGATTTTAGTCGTATCAGCAATGGTATTTGGACTTACCTATGGAATATTTGGGATTATTTTAACAGAAGAGTTTACCATCTATTTGTTAAATTATGTTAAAAACAGGAGATTTTAATGTCAAACTATGATTATTTAGTTGTTGGTTCAGGTCTTTTTGGGTCAATTTTTGCCCATGAGGCTGCCAAAAAAGGGAAAAAAGTAAAGGTTATTGAAAAACGTGACCATATTTCAGGAAATATCTACACCAAAGAGGTTGAAGGCATTCAAGTTCATGAGTATGGTGCACATATTTTCCATACATCAGATAAAAAAATCTGGGATTACATCAATCAATTTGCGGAGTTTAATAGTTATACGAACTCACCGATTGCTAACTACAATGGTGAAATTTACAACCTACCATTTAACATGAACACCTTCAATAAACTCTGGGGTGTGGTGACACCACAAGAAGCACAAGCTAAGATTGCTGAACAACGTGCAGTTCTTGGTGGAAAAGAACCTGAAAACTTAGAAGAGCAAGCTATTTCATTAGTTGGAACAGACATCTACGAAAAATTGATTAAAGGCTATACTGAAAAGCAATGGGGGAAAACTTGTACAGAATTGCCAGCCTTCATTATTCGTCGTTTGCCAGTTCGCTTGACTTATGACAATAACTATTTCAACGATACTTATCAAGGCATTCCAATCGGTGGTTACACACAAATCATTGAAAAAATGCTAGCGCATGACAATATTGACGTGGAAACAGGTGTTGATTTCTTCGATAAAAAAGAAGAGTACCTCAAAGCCTTTCCTAAAATTGTCTTTACAGGGATGATTGACCAATTCTTTGATTACCAACTGGGTGAACTGGAATACCGTAGCCTACGTTTTGAAACAGAAACTTTGGATATGGAAAATTATCAAGGAAATGCCGTGGTTAACTACACTGATGCCAAAACACCTTATACTCGAATCATCGAGCACAAACATTTCGAATTCGGCACACAGCCTAAGACCATTATTACCAAAGAACATTCTAAGACATGGGAAAAAGGTGATGAACCTTACTATCCAGTGAATAATGACCGCAACAACAATCTTTACCAAGAGTATAAGAAATTGGCGGATGCACAAGGTAATGTTATTTTTGGTGGACGCTTAGGACAATACTGTTACTATGACATGCACAAAGTCATCGAAGCAGCTTTGGCGTGTGTGGCAGAAGAGTTGTAGGAATCGAGGGTGATTACAGTGAAATCGATAGGAGTTATTGGCGCTGGGACCTGGGGTCTTGCTTTGGCGCGTGCCTTAGCATCAAATGGGAATGATGTTACAGTATGGTCAGCCATTCCATCTGAAATCGATGAGTTAGTGACGACACATAAAAACCACCGATTGCCCGAAATGGTTATTCCAGATAGCATTGTCTTTACTAAATCTTTGGAAGCAGCTTGTCAGAATAAAGATATTATCTTGTTTGCAGTACCGTCTTTGTATGTCAGAGAAACGGCTGAAAAAGTGAGAAGTTTGATTCCAGATTATCAGATTATTGTAGATGTGGCTAAGGGGATTGAAAAAACCACTCATTACATGTTATCTGAAGTCATCTCAACTGAGATTAAAAGAGATGGCAAACACGATCACATTGAGATTGTTGCTTTATCAGGACCAACACATGCTGAAGAAGTGGCACTGGATATGCCAACCACCATTGTTTCAGCTTGTGAAAATGAAAAAGCAGCCAAATTTGTTCAAGATGTCTTTATGAATAAAACACTTCGTGTTTATACGAACAGTGACATCAAGGGAGTTGAACTTTGTGGCGCTATGAAAAATATTGTCGCGCTCGCTGCTGGTATTTCACAAGGATTGGGATACGGTGATAATGCCAAAGCAGCTTTGATTACACGCGGTATGTCTGAGATTAAACGTTTAGGCCAAGCGATGGGATGCTTGGAATCAACGTTTGATGGACTGGCTGGTGTGGGTGATTTGATTGTGACAGCAACTAGTGAACATAGCCGAAATAACAGAGCCGGTCAATTAATTGGCCAAGGTTATTCTGTTGATGAGGCAATTGAAAAAGTTCAAATGGTTGTTGAAGGAATTAATGCCCTTCCAGCAGCGCTTGAATTATCTGAGACCTTTAAGGTTGAATTACCAATTGTGACAGCCGTCAATAGCATTATTAATGACAAGAAAGATCCACATCAAGTGGTTCAAGCTTTGATGGGACGTCACAAAAAATCAGAAAGCGGTAAATCATTCTTAGCGACAACTTATGAAGCAAAAGTACAAAATAAAAAAAGGGGAAATAAAATGAAAAGGGTTATTACTTATGGAACGTTTGATTTAATGCATTATGGGCATATTAATTTGTTAAAACGAGCTAAAGCTTTGGGAGACTATCTGGTTGTTGTCATTTCATCAGATGAATTTAACTGGAATGAAAAACAAAAGAAATGTTACTTTAGCTACGAACAACGCAAAGCCTTGGTTGAATCAGTCCGTTATGTGGACCTTGTAATCCCAGAGAAAAATTGGGAACAAAAGAAAGAAGATGTTCATGAATATCATATTGATACCTTCGTTATGGGAGACGATTGGAAAGGTAAATTTGATTTCTTGAAAGATGAAGGCGTAGATGTTGTCTACCTTCCACGCACACCTGAAATTTCGACAACACGAATCAAAAAAGATTTGAATGCGAAAGGGTAAAGGTGGGAAGTATGGAAGAGTTATCAAAAATTCAAAAAATCATCTGGAACATCATGTCTGAAATCAAGCCCTATCTTATTGAAAATGACATTGATTATTACATGTTAGGTGGGACTTTACTTGGTGCTGTGCGCCACAAAGGCTTTATTCCATGGGATGATGATATTGACCTTGGAATTCCGCGTGAGCAATATGATGACTTCCTCAAAAATGTAGCGAAACAATTGCCAAGCTATATGGAAGTTAATACTTTTTATGATGAAACAGACCATCATTATTACTTTGCTCGAATCGTGGACACTCGTTATCATTTAAGACGTATGGGGAGCGAAGTCGAACGTACAGAAGATGCTTGGATTGATATTTTTCCTTTAGATGGCATGCCAAATAATTACTTCATTCGTGAAATTCATAAGATGCGTCTCTTGGTTTCACGTGCTTTCTACCACATTGCGACATTTGACCGTGTCAATCTTCAACGTCCCAATCGTCCTTTGTCAGAACGTTTGGTCATCAAATTTGTCCAATTAACAGGCTTTGGTCGTAATATGGACGAGAAAAAATGGCTTTGGAAAATCGATAGCTTGTTGAAGAAATATCCTTACAAGGATTCAAAATGGGTCGTTAACTTCATGGGGCAATACAAATTCAAAGAAATGTTTCCAAAAACAAAATACGGTCATGGAAAACTGTATGCTTTTGAAAACAATGTCTTGCAAGGCCCAGAAGATGCCGATTTTATTTTGTCACAAATGTATGGTGATTACATGACACCACCTAAAGACTCTGATAAAAATGCTCACGCTGCAGAGTTAGAAGCAAGCTAGAAACCTTAGAAAGGATCTACATGACAAAAGAAAATCAAACAGATCTTGAATTCATTCAAGAAAAAGAATTAGAGATGGCTAAAATCATCATGTCTATCTGTGATAAGCATGATATTGAGTATTACATCATGGGTGGGACTCTTCTTGGTGCCGTCCGTCATCAAGGTTTTATTCCTTGGGATGATGATCTTGATATCGGTATGAAACGACAAGATTACGAAAAATTCCTAGACCTGGTTGCTGGTGAATTGCCAAATAACTTTGGTCTAAAACATTTCACAACAGACAGTGATTTTCCTTATCCCTATATTCGAATCGAGAATGAAAAGGTTCAGTTGCGTCGTGACTATACGAAAAATAAAACCATACAAAACCTTTGGGTAGATATTTTTCCTTTGGATGGTGTGCCAGCAGGTGGCTTTGAGCGCTTTAAATGGGAAAAGACTTTAACGCTATTGAGGGAAATGCGCAATTTGTCTTGTCTCAGCGAGCTTGTCAACCTAAATAAAAAACACGGTGGTTTCAAAAAATCATTGATTGTGCTGGCACTGAATCTAAAGGTTGAAAAATTGTTTAAAACCGGCAATTGGACACGTCGCATCGATGATTTCTTGAAAAGTTATCCAGTAGATGAGATGGAGATGATTGGTAATCCAATGGGAGGGCATTGGTTTAAAGAAGTCTATCCATCATCCTTTTATAAGGAAACTAGTCAGTTAGCCTTTGAAGGGATTAAAATGACAGCCCCTAAAAACTACATTGAAATTTTGCTTAAGATGTACGGGGACTACATGCAATTGCCTAAAGAAGACGAACGTAATTGGCATGGCACAACCTTGTTAACCGATAAAAACAAGTAACAGATTTTTGAAAAATTTAGGAAAAACTATGAAATATTATATTGCAGAACGAAAACCAATCGCAAAGAACATGAAGAATGCCGCTAATAAGGCGCGTGCGGATGTCGAAAAAATCCTTGAGGGTACAGGATATCAAAAAATCGACATTACCATCCCTTATAAGGGCAAACAAAATGCCTTTGCTTCTATTAAAGAAAGCTATCGAAATGTTAAAATTTGGGAGAAAAAACTAGATGGTCTTTCTGCAGGAGATGAAGTGGTGATTCAATTTCCTGTTTTGAGTAAAAATGTCTTTTTATCACATTTGCTCAAAAAACTAAACCGAAAAAACATCAAAATTGTTATCCTTATTCACGATTTAGAAAGCCTTAGATACATTAACAAAACTAACCTATCATTAGGCCGTAAAATTCGCCTTCGTGTCGAAGAAAAGCCTATCTTATCACAAGCTTCAGGAATCATTGTTCATAACGACAAAATGGGCCAATACTTGATTGATTCTGGCTATGATAGCAAGAAGATTTCATCGCTTGAAATCTTTGACTACCTTCATGATGAGTCATTTACAATCAGTCCAAAAACAAAAACTAATGAACTCATCATTGCAGGAAACTTGGATGCCAATAAAACTGGTTACCTCAAGTTTATCAATCAAGTTAAAGGTGTTCATTTGCAACTTTTTGGGGCAAATTACACAGCGCCAGAGCATTCTGACAACATTACCTATAATGGTTCATTCTTGCCAGAAGACTTACCAGAAAATCTCCATGGTAGCTTTGGTCTTATCTGGGATGGTGATTCGATTAATTCATGTACCGGTGTTTACGGGGATTATTTGAAGTACAATAACCCACATAAAACATCTCTTTACCTGTCAACTGGCTTTCCTGTTATTGTTTGGAACCATGCAGCCATGGCTGATTTTGTCTTAAAAGAAAAAGTGGGCTTTGTTGTTACCTCACTAAATGATATTGCCAATGTCATTGCCAACTTGTCAGAAGAAGAGTACAAGGAAATGCTTGCTAATGTTGCTAGAGTGTCTGAACGTCTTCGCCAAGGTTATTATCTGAAAAAATCACTGGGAACTTTTTAAACTTGCCAATGAATAATTTTAAAATAGTAGAAAGGAGTTACTCATGTATCCAAAGATAAAGGTTAGAAAAGCTGTCAATGCTTTCTTTTCCTATACATTTGTAACTGCGATTATGCTAAATTCACGTTCGGTATGGATGCACTTAAATCACACGGGTGGTAAGTTTTCAGAATGCATGTTATTGCTTTTGGTGGGGTCACTTTTTGGTTATCTCTTGACCAAAGGGCAGCTTAATTATAACTATCTGGGCATTACGATGATGATCATTTTAATTGTCACAGGTTATATTGGATTTTGGTTAGTCATCACAAACTATAAGCTGGTATCTGGTAGCAAGTTTATCCTAGCGACGGCTACGATTTTGTCTTATTACTATCTTAGTGATGTCAAGGAGAGAAGAGAAGTCTTATTGCGTTATCGCAATGTTGTCCTTTTTGTGGCGACTTTGTCCATGATTTGCTGGTTACTTTTTTCAATGTTGAAACTTGGTAGCCCGACTTCACATGTCTTTTCGACTTGGACCAATACGGGGGATCCAAAACCTGTTGCCAGTTATTATGGCATTTATTTTGAGTCTCAGATACTCCATGGCTTTGTCAGAAATACCGCGATTTTCACAGAAGCTCCGATGGCTTCTTTGCAGTTTACGATTGGTTTTTTGATTGAGTTTCTAGTCAGTGAGAAGGTACATCCTTTGAATCGGATTTTATTTACCTTAGCGATTTTGAGCACTACCTCAACAACTGGTATCTTGTTGGTTCTCTTCTTTTGGCTTTATACCATCATTTCAGCCAAGAATTATGGGACAATCATTGCTTTGATTAAGGTAACCATTGTTCCAGTTGCTTTGATTGCTGCAGTGATTATTGCCAACGTAATGCTGACAGCCAAGATGGGTGAGAGTTCTGGTTCCATCCGAACAGATGATTTTATCGTTGGTATGAAAGCTTGGTCACATAAGCCTTTGTTGGGCAATGGTTTTAACAATTCAGATGCCATAAAAGCCTTCATGGGAGGCTGGCGAAGTTATAATACTGGCTTTAGTAATTCCATTACACAATTATTAGCCCAAGGTGGCTTGTGCATGTTTCTACTATATATGTTACCGATTTTCAGTAATTTTAAAAATTTCTTGCGTAATCGTAAATATCGCGTGTTCTTAATCGGATTTCTCTACCTATTTACCTTTACCATGTTTACTTACCAGTATATTTTGATTTTGCTGATAGCTTTTTTAAGCGACCGTGCTTATGAAAGTCCAGATCTTAGTGTTGATAAATTGAAAGAATAGGAGGTAGTCGTGGACACTAACGTTGATATTGTCCTGCTCTGGGTGGATGGCAATGACCCCGCCTGGCAGGAAGAAAAAAATCACTATTTGCCAGAAGAAAAGAAATACAAAGCAGCGACCAGTGATGCTCGTTTTCGAGATTGGGAAAACCTTCAGTATTTTTTCAGAGGTGTTGAAAAAAATATGCCCTGGGTCAATAAGATTCACTTTGTGACGTGGGGCCATTTGCCAAAATGGTTAAATACCGAGCATCCTAAATTACACATCGTTAAACACACCGACTTTATCCCGAAAGAATACTTGCCAACCTTTAACTCACACACTATTGAGTTGAACATGCACCGTATTCCAGGATTAGCCGAGCATTTTATCGAATTTAACGATGATATGTTTATTATCTCGAAGACGACAAAAGAAGATTATTTTGAAAAAGGTTTGCCAAAAGACATTGCTGCGCTGACACCTTATATCGTGAGACCTGATGGCATTGCGCCCATTGTCATGAATAACCTTGAGATTATTAATAAATACTTCTCGGTCAAAGATATCAGAAAGAACAAGAAGTGGTTTTCACCAAAATATGGGAAATACTTGCTTAGAACTTTGCTCTTTTCACGAGGAGCAGCCATCAATGGCATTTACGAACCGCATAATTCGCTATCTTTGATGAAATCAACTTTTGAAGAGCTTTGGGAAAAAGAGGGAGACGTCTTGGATGCTACTTGTCGTAGTAAATTCCGTGAAAAACACAATGTTAATCCATGGTTGCTGCGGGATTGGCAGTTGATGACTGGACGTTTTATTCCTAAAAAAACAGGTTCAACCAGTTACAATACCCTTCCAAGGGACCTTAATAAGATTATTGAGGTATTACAACATCCTAAAAAAGTTAAATGTATCTGCATCAACGATAGTGTGCGCATTACTGACTTTGACCAAATGAAGGCAAAAGTCAATCAAGCTTTTGAAGAGCTTTTCCCAGAAAAGTCAAACTTTGAAAAATAAATCAAAAAGTGTGATAGAAATCGATTATTATCGATAATCTATCACATTTTTTAGCTATACTGCATAAAAATTTTGTTTGGAAATAAGGATAAAATCATGAGAAAAATGGTTATAAAAGTTAGTAATAACTATTAAAAATAGACGATTACAAAGAAAAGACAATTTTACAAAAATGTAAACAAAACGTAACGGTTATTTTAAGTGAAGTATTTCTGAGAAAATAAAACGCTAACAAATAACTTTTTTATGAAAGGTAAACGATTTTTATTGTAAAGTTTCAGATTTTTTTGAAATTGCAATACTTCATATAAAGTGTTAAAATAAGAACGTTAACAAATTATTTAGGAAGCGAAGATTTATTAAAATGCCGACTTACTCACATCATCATGGTAGTCACCATGGTCACCATCACAGTAGTCATCATAAGCACCATAAGAGCTCACGGCGGCGCTCTAGGTTTGCTGATTTGAAGATTGTGAATGCGGCGCTTTTAGTCTTGTATGCTGTGCTTGCTGGTCTTGCCACTTATATGATGTATGCTCATCATATCTTGGCCTTTAGACATCTTAACGTTGTTTATACTATTATATTAGTAGCTATTTTTGCTTTGTGTTTAACATTGAGTATTCTTAAAAAGAGCAGAGTGCTAACAACAGTCCTTTTGGTTGTCTTTTCAATCATTGCTGCAGTTTCCCTCTTTGCCTTTAAGTCTTTGGTTGATGTGGCACATAATATGAATGAGACAGCTTCTTACTCAGAAATTGAGATGAGTGTGGTTGTTCCAAGTAATAGCTCAGTTAATGATGTATCTGACCTCACAAGTGTTCAAGCACCGACAGATGCTGACGGTAGCAATATCAATGAACTGTTATCTCACATTAAGTCAGAAAAAGGAGTAGACTTAGCGACAGAAAAAGTTGATTCTTATCAAGCTGCTTATGAGAACTTAGTTAATGGCTCAAGCAAGGCTATGGTCTTTAACAGTGCTTATTCAAGCTTGCTTGAAATGTCTTACGAGAATTTCCAATCAAATCTTAAGACCATCTATTCTTATAAGATTAAGACAAGTATCAAAGACGAAGTCAAAGCACATGATTCAAATGTCTTTAACATTTACATCAGTGGTATTGATACCTACGGTTCAATTTCAACGGTCTCACGTTCAGATGTCAACCTAATCTTAACAGTCAATATGAATACTCATAAGATCTTGATGACGGAAACGCCTCGAGATGCTTATGTTAAGATTCCAGATGGCGGTGCTGATCAATACGATAAATTAACCCATGCTGGTATTTACGGTGTTGAAACCTCAGAAAAGACCCTTGAAAATCTTTATGGAATTAACATTGATTACTATGCACGACTTAACTTTGATTCATTCTTGAAGTTAATTAATGCGTTAGGTGGTATTACGGTTTACAATAGTCAAGCCTTTACAAGCCTTCATGGTAATTATGAATTTCCAGTTGGAAACGTAACACTTGACTCAGATAAAGCTCTTGGTTTTGTTCGTGAACGTTATAGCCTCGAACATGGTGATTATGACCGCGGTAATAATCAAATGAAAGTCATTCAAGCAATCTTAGATAAGATGACTTCGTTGAAATCCGTTTCTAATTACTCAACGATTATTTCAAATGTACAAGATTCAATCCAGACAGATATGAAACTTGATACAATGATGAAATTAGTCAACAGTCAATTGGATTCAGGTAAGAAATTCACTGTTACATCACAAGAAGTAACAGGTACAGGTTCTACTGGTGAGTTGACTTCGTATGCGATGTCATCATCAAGTCTTTATATGATTAAGCTAGATGATGCTAGTGTGGCAAAGGCTTCTCAAGCCATTAAAGATGTTATGGAAGGAAAGTAAGTTAGATGATTGATATTCATTCGCATATCGTTTTTGACGTGGATGATGGACCATCTACTATTGAAGAAAGTTTAGATCTTATTGGTGAAAGTTATCGCCAAGGAGTGCGAACGATTGTTTCAACATCACACAGAAGACGAGATTTATTTAAGACATCAGAAGAAAAAATCTACGAGAACTTTAAACAGGTCAAAGAAGCAGCGGAGGCTAAGTTTGACGACTTAACTATCCTATATGGTGGAGAACTCTACTATAATAATAAGCTTCTTGATAAATTGAAAGACAACAAAGTTCCTCGTATGAATGATACACAGTTTGCTTTGATTGAGTTTAGTATGGCAACACCATGGAAAGACATTCATGAGGCAGTCAATAAAGTTCTCATGCTTGGTGTGACACCAATCATCGCACATATCGAACGTTACAATGCTCTTGAAAATCACGAAGAGCGTGTGCGTGAGTTGATTAACATGGGATGTTACACACAGATTAATAGCGAACATGTCTTAAAATCAAGACTTTTCGGAGATAAGGTTCGAAGATTTAAAAAACGAGCTCATTATTTCTTAGAAAAGAATTTAGTTCACATTGTGTCGAGTGATATGCATAATCTAGATAAACGCCCGCCGTATATGGATCAAGCGCGTGAGATTATCGAAGAGTTATATGGCAGTAGTCGTGCTTATAATCTCTTTGAAGGAAATGCAAAAACTTTATTAGAAAATAAATATTTATAGGAGTTTATATGAATACAAATGACAACGCAAGTATCGAAATTGATGTTTTGTACTTGTTAAGAAAGTTATGGAGTAAAAAATTCTTCATCGTTTTTGTTGGCCTTTTAGTTGGGACAATTGCTTTACTAGGTAGTGTTTTCTTCATTAAACCAAAATACACTTCAACAACACGCATCTATGTGGTTAGCCGAAGTAGCGATACGGCAAATTTAACTAACCAAGATCTTCAAGCCGGAGCTTACTTGGTTAACGACTACAAAGAAGTCATCACATCAAGTGAAGTTTTATCATCAGTTATTAACCAAGAAAAGCTTTCTATGTCTTCTGGTGCACTTTCTAAAGAAATTACTGTAACTATTCCAACAGATACACGTGTGATTTCTATCTCAGTTACTGATACAGATGCCCAAAGAGCTTGTGATATTGCAAATACTGTTCGTGAAGTTGCTGCTGAAAAGATTAAAGCTGTTACAAAAGTTGATGATGTGACAACCCTTGAATCTGCAACGAAAGCAAGCCACCCTTCATCACCAAATGTTAAGGAAAATGCTGCTATCGGTGCAGTAGCTGGGGTGTTCTTAGCCGTTGTCGGTATCTTGGTTGCGGAAGTTCTCGATGATCGTGTGCGTCGTCCAGAAGATATCGAAGAAGTCCTTGGTATGACCCTTCTTGGTGTGGTACCAGATGTCGATAAATTATAAGGAAAGGAATTGTATAACTCATGCCACAATTAGAATTAGTTAGAGCTAAAGCTCAAATGATTAAATCATTGGAAGAATACTACAATTCTATCCGTACCAATATCCAATTTAGCGGTCGTAATCTTAAAGTAATTACATTAACTTCTGCTCAACCGGGTGAAGGAAAATCTACTACAGCGACAAACTTGGCCGTTTCTTTTGCTAAAGCAGGTTTTCGTACGCTTTTGATTGATGCTGATACGCGTAATTCTGTCATGTCTGGTACTTTTAAATCAAAAGAACGTTATGATGGATTGACAAGCTACCTATCAGGTAATGCGGAATTGTCAGATGTCATTTGTGATACAACGGTTGATAATCTCATGGTGATTCCAGCAGGACAAGTTCCACCAAATCCAACATCACTTATCCAAAATGATAATTATGATAAGATGATTGAAACAGTTCGTGGGCTTTACGATTACGTCATCATCGATACACCACCACTTGGTCGTGTGGTAGATGCGGCTATTATCGCCCACAGCTCTGATGCCAGTCTTTTAGTTACAAAACCAGGTGTTGATAAACGCCGTACCATTACCAAACTGAAAGAACAGCTCGAACAAAGTGGTTCAGTATTCCTAGGTGTTATTTTTAACCGCTTTGACTTTAAAGCTGATAAATATGGTTATGGCTATGGCTATGGTTACGGTTATGGAAAATACGGTAAGGATGAAAAAGACAAATCAGATAAATCTAGCCGTAAAAAAGCAAAAAAATAAGCTATATATGTAAAGATTGAAAGGGATAGGGAGAATGTATAGCGAAGATTCGAAAAAGAAAGTTTATTATCTTCTATCTGACATTGTAGCGCTATTAGTAGCTTATAAGATTTTGGCCAGTTTTTATCCCTATCACTTTTTTGGGAGTAATTTCTTTGGCATTATCTTTGTAGCTCTTCTGGCCTTTATCAGTGTCATGAATGATGAGTATTCAAATGTTTTAAATAGAGGTTATTTTCAAGAGTTTAAAGCTTCAATTATCTATGGTACTAGAACGGTTGTTCTGTTATCTTTGGTTCTGATTTTAGGAAAATTTAGATTCATCCATGATATTGCAAGTATGTCATATTATTTCTTGGTGTATCTTTTCCTTATTGTGACGGCTTTAGTATTTCTAGGAAGAGTTTTCGTCAAGAGATGTCTTAAGCCTAAGAAATCAGATTCTAAGAAAATTCTTTTGGTAACAGATTTTAGTGACGAAGATAAACTTGAAGAAGTACTTCAAAGTAACAACTATCAGGTTCTAGCTTATGTTAGTCACAATAAGCGTAGCGATTTGGAGTACCCAGTTATCTGGGAACTTGATGAGATTCGCGATTTTGTGGCTAATCATCAGGTTGATGAGATTTTTATCAATACTAATTATCAGAGTGATTTTAGAGAAATTGGTCGTTATATCAGATTACTTGGTATTCCAACGACTATTAAAGCAGGTAATCTTTCTGATTATTATGTTTCAGATAGTGTTGTTAAAAAACTTGGTGATTTGACCTTTGTTACAACAGCGGTCAATATTGTCAAATGCCGTCAGTTGATGCTTAAACGTTTACTTGATATTGTAGGAGCTTTAGTTGGCATTGCCTTAACAGGAGTTGCAGCTATTATCATCGCTCCGATTGTCAAAAAAGAATCACCTGGTCCCTTAATCTTTAAGCAAAAAAGGGTCGGTAAGAACGGTAAAGTTTTTGAGATTTACAAGTTCCGTAGCATGTATACAGATGCTGAGGAACGTAAAAAAGAATTATTAGCGGAGAATGATTTGGATACTAATTTGATGTTCAAGATGGAAGATGACCCTCGAATCTTTCCATTTGGGCATAAGCTTCGCGATTGGTCTATTGATGAATTACCACAATTTATCAATGTTCTAAAAGGAGATATGTCTCTTGTCGGGACACGTCCACCAACGCTTGATGAATACCATCATTATGAATTGCATCATTTCAAACGATTAACCACAAAGCCTGGTATTACAGGACTTTGGCAGGTTAGTGGTCGTAGTGATATCACTGATTTTGAAGAAGTTGTCGCACTTGATATGAAGTACATTCAAGATTGGAGCTTTAGCGAAGATATCAAAATCCTCGCAAAAACAGTTAAAGTAGTATTGAAGAGAGAGGGGAGCAGATAAAATCTGCAACTCTCTTTTTGTTTAGTTTAGGAGAAAAAATGAAAATTTGTTTAGTAGGGTCATCTGGAGGGCATTTAGCACATTTAAATATGCTAAAACCATTCTGGAAGGATGAAGAACGTTTTTGGGTAACCTTTGATAAAGAGGATGCAAGAAGCATCTTAAAAGACGAAAAAATGTATTCTTGTCACTTTCCTACAAATCGAAACTTAAAAAATTTAATTAAAAATACTTTTCTAGCTATTAAAGTATTAAAAAAAGAAAAGCCTGATGTGATTATTTCATCTGGAGCTGCTGTTGCTGTACCATTCTTTTACATTGGTAAGCTATTTGGAGCTAAGACAGTTTATATTGAGGTTTTTGACAGAATCGATAAATCAACTGTCACAGGTAAATTAGTATACCCTGTAACCGATAAATTTATCGTGCAGTGGGAAGAAATGAAAAAAGTTTATCCAAAGGCTATTAATTTAGGGAGTATATTTTAATGATTTTTGTTACTGTTGGTACACACGAACAACCTTTTAATAGATTGATAAAGGAAGTAGATCGTTTGGTTGAAACAGGTGTTATAAAAGATGACGTTTTTATTCAAACGGGCTATTCTACCTACGAACCCAAGTTTTGTAAATGGTCAAGTTTGATTAGCTTTGACAAGATGAATGGACTGATGGAGACATCAGATATCATTATTACGCATGGTGGGCCAGCTACATTTATGAGCGCTATTGCAAATGGCAAAAAGCCAATTGTTGTTCCAAGACAAGAAAAATATGGTGAACACGTTAATGATCACCAAGTTGATTTTTCTAAACAAGTGAAAGAACGATATAATAGTATTGAAGTTGTTGAAGAAATATCAGAACTTAAAGATTATTTAAATCAAGATTTAAAGATTGATGACAGTAGTTCATCAAATAATAAACAATTCAATAAAAAACTTCGTGAAGAAGTAGAAAGTTTTTTTAAGGAGAGTTGATGAAAAAGGTTGGAATACATTATATGCATGTTTTATTTGGGTAAAAGAACGACCAGATTTTATCATAACGACGGGAACAATGGTTGCGTATCCATTTTATATATTGTCAATTGTGTTTCGAAAAAAATTTGTTTTTATTGAAACTTTTGGACGTGCTAATATGCCAACAGTTGCTGGAAAAAGAATGGAAAAACACTCTGATTTATTTATAGTTCAATTGGAAACACAAAAAACATTATAAAAAGGCTATCTATGGTGGCTGTTTGTATTGAGGTGATGTGAAAAATGATTTTTGTAACGGTAGGATCAAGGAATTATCCTTTTAATAGACTATTTAAAAAAATAGATGAATTATATGATAATGGTATTTTAACTGAACCAATGTTTGCGCAAATTGGGACATCTACGTATATTCCTAAAAATTTTGAGTATCAGGATTTTATTTCAACTGATGAATTTGTAAAAAAAGTTTCAGAAGCTGATATAGTCGTGACACACGGTGCCTCTGGTTCGATTATGAAAGCGTTGAATGCTGGAAAAAAAGTAATTGCTGTTACTAGATTGGAAAAATACGGAGAACACATCAATGATCATCAAATTCAAAATAATGAGGCATTTAGTAGTAATGGTTACGTATTAATGCCATATTTAGAATTAAAGAACCTTGGTGATTGTTTTAAAAAGATTTTTGATAGAACAGATAATTTAATCCCATGGGAAAACAAAGATCCGATGGCGATTATTAATATGATTGATGATGTTATAAAGGAAAATTGGTAATCATGTCGATGGAAAATTCAAAAAAATTTAAAATATTGACAATTACGACTTCTGGGCTAAAGAAAAGAGAAGGAATTTCAACCATTATTCTGGATTATTATTCGTACTTTGATAAAAAAAAGTACCAATTAGATTTGGTTGCTTCAGGTGAATATGATTCTAGCTATGTCCATGAATTTGAAAAAAAAGAGATTAATATTAAAAAACTTCCTTCAAGAAAGAAGAACTTGCTTAAATATATTTATAAGCTTGCTAAACTCATGAAAGAAGAACGATATGATGCCCTTTATATTCATGGGAGTAGTGCTATCATGTCTATAGAATTATATCTTGCTAAAATACTAGGGTGTAGTGTTCGAGTTGTTCACTCTCATAATACTACATGCGATCATAAGAGGTTAGATAAGATATTACGACCAGTGTTTTACAAAGGGTATACGAAAGCGTTAGCTTGTGGTGAAAGTGCTGGCCGGTGGTTGTTTGAAAAACATGATTTTGAAGTGATAAAGAACGGTCGAGATATTAGTAAGTATGAATACAATGAACAAAAGCGTGTGAAATGTCGAAAGAAACTTAATCTAGATGATTCGACGTTAGCAATTGGTCATGTTGGGAATTTTAATACTCAAAAAAATCAGGAATTTTTACTTCGAGTGTTAAAAGAATTGATAAAAGAAAATAAAAAAGTTAAGATGTACCTAATGGGAGATGGCGATATGAGAAAGTACATAGAGGTTTTATCTAAAAAATTAGGATTATCAGATTATATTTGTTTTACAGGATCAATTTCAAATGTTCCAGAAATGTTACAGGCTATGGATATGATGCTTTTACCCTCTAAGCATGAAGGATTGCCTCTGGTAGTTATTGAGTGGCAAATAGCAGGTTTACCATGTATTATTTCAGATGTTGTAACAAGAGAATGCGCTTACATGGATTATGTTTATTTTCTTTCACTTGACAAGGAAAGTGATTGGAAAAATAAAATTATAGAAGTTGGACGAAGGGATAGAAAAGAAAGTGATTCTTTAATATATACAAATACTCAGAAGAATGGTTATGACTTACAGAAAAACATAGACATTTTACAAAAATGTTTTTTAAAAGATTTTTAGGAGGCCGTAAGTGTCATTTGTTGAAAGTATTCGATTAAACTTTAGAAACAAAATATATATTCCATTAACCTGTAAAAGGCGAGGAAAAAAATTAAAAAATAAAAATTTTACAATTATCTCTAATAATTGTTGGGGTGGAACAGTTTATGAAGCCTATAATTTACCTAAAGGATCACCTACGGTTGGTTTGTTCTTTATGGCAAAAGATTATATTGAATTTTTATCTGACTTAAAAGGTTATTTAGAAGGGAGCCTTACTTTTATTAAACCTGAAGAGTCACGATGGAAAGATTATGTTGAAGTTGGTGGTGATGAGCGTTTTGGTACTTATCCAATAGGTTTATTATCAAATGGCAAAAAAAATGTTGAGGTTTTTTTCTTACATTATCATGATGAAAAAGAAGCTTATGATAAGTGGACAAGACGTATTGGAAGAATCAATTGGGAGAGACTTTTGGTTAAGTTTAATGATCAAAATGGTTGCACAGAAACTGAAGTAGAGAAGTTTATGTCATTGCCGTTTAAAAACAAGTTATTCTTTACCTGTAAACACTGGCCGGATAAAGCTAAAGAACAAATAGTGATTAAGCAGTTTCCTAAGCATAATTTTATACTGGCTTCGTATGAGCCGTTTGGGAAAAGTAAATATATAGATATAACAGAGGTCTTGAACTCTTTATGATGAGATGACAACTGAAGAAAATTATATTTGAAGATAACAGTCATTGTTTATGATGGTAGTATTACTAAATATGAGTAAAAATAGAAATTATTGAAAGAGTTATTAGTTATTTTTATTTTAAGTTATGAAAGGATTGTGCGTTACTAATTATCAAGTGGCGGAATAGTTATTATGATACCAAAAGTCATTCATTATTGTTGGTTTGGAGGAAATAAACATACTTCTGAAATGGAGAAATGTATCAAGTCATGGAAGAAGTATTGCCCTGATTATGAAATAATGGAGTGGAATGAATCTAATTTTGATGTTACCTCTCATCCATTTATTAAGGCTGCATATGATGCTAAAGCCTGGGCGTTTGTTTCTGATTATGCTAGACTTAAAATTATTTACGAACATGGTGGCATTTATTTAGATACTGATGTAGAGTTGATACAAAATTTAGATAGTTTACTGAACAGTGAAGCTTACATTGGAGTCCAGGCGCATGCCATGCTATGTAACACCGGTCTTGGTTTTGGGGCAGAAAAGCAAAATGTAGTCATAAAAAAAATGTTAGAAAAATATGATGAGGTAGTGTTTGATAACGATAAAAAGAATTTGCTTTCGTGTCCTTTTTTGAACACAGAGGTTGTTCAAAAACTTGGATATAAGAAGATTGATTCTATCCAAGTTTTAAATCATATTACTGTTTATCCACCCAAGTATTTTGATCCGTATCCAAGTGGGGGCGGAGTTGGAGCCTTGTTGTGTGATGAAACAATTTCTATACATCATTATTCAGCTTCTTGGGGTAATAAAAAAAGTAGGGTAAAACGAAAGATTGTAAAATTGATTGGACCAAAGGTTTCTTTCAGATTAAAAGCTGTTAGGAATAAATTTTTTAGACATAATTCCTAATGTAATTAGTGGAGAATAAATAATGATTTATATAATACAAGGTGGTAGAGCTGGTAATCAGTTGTTCAATTATGCATTTGCTAAAAAAGTAAAAGAACTATATGATGATGAAGAATTATGCTTTGTTTTAAGTGCAATAAAAAATAAAGCTGATTCGGAATCTAATGGAGATTTTTGGGAGGATTCGTTGAAATACTTTAATGCTGATTCTTATACGGTGAGTTATG